>JAYWBE010000406.1:0-3263 GCA_043781715.1 Gemmatimonadaceae bacterium | reverse complement strand
AGATGTCGGCCAATTCCTCGTCAACGCGAAGGCCTTCCCTGAGCGTTCGCGCCGGGACGCCGAGGGACAGCGGAGAAGTTATCTCGTACTCCGCGATTATTCGTCTTACGCTTGCCATTACTCTTTCGACAGCAATGGGCGTGAAAAGGTTGTTCGCTCCGACCCAGGCGCCACTCTGCTCGATGAGGCTTTGCACCTCAGCAGGGGTGCAGCCGGTCCGCACCGGAATGTCCCGGGCGCGAACGCCGCGCGCGGACTCGGCCTCCAGCACGTATCCCAGCCGTGCCGCGCTCTCCGCGGAAAGTTTGTCCATCTCCTCACCAGAGGGGCGTGGCAATGGGCGGCGACGCGCATAAGGGTCGATCACGACACCGCCTCCGATTGTCCGAACCGGTGCAGGAAGCCGGAGAACAAATCTGTCGCCGCCTCGAATGACGAGCGGAGCATCGGTCGTGACGCGCACGAGCGCCGCCGCGCTGGCTCCGGGCTCCGCGGCGGCCGACACCAGCCGCGCGCCAACTTCGGACGCGCCGGCATGAAGCCGCAGTCGAGTACGCGAGGTCAGGGTTGCCCCAATGCCAGGCTCAAGCGTGACCACCGCCTCGAAGAGTGAGGTCGTCTGCCAGTGTTCGTCGCGGACGAGGACAGAGCCGCGCGACACATCGCTGACATCGAGCCCAGCCAGCGCAATGGCGGCGCGACCTCCCGCCCGAGCAGCGTCCGCGGCCTTTCCGTGGTGCTCGATTCTTCTCGCTCTCGCCGCCTTGCCGGAGGGAAGAACGAAAACGCTGGCATCCACGGGCAGCTCACCGCTCCACACGGTCCCCGTCACGACAGTGCCAGTTCCTTTTATGGTAAATGCGCGATCGACCGGCATCCGGAACAGGTCGTCGCTTCCCCGCGGTTTCCCGTTCGCAAGTCGTTCACTCAGGACACCGCGCAACTCGTTCAGGCCGGCAAGTGTGCGGCTCGAGCAGCTCACGACACGTGGCGTCGCTAGCGGAGATTCGTCGAACAAGGCAAGGACATCGCTTCGCACCAGTCCGAGCCACTCATCGTCAACGAGATCGCATTTCGTGACTGCGACGACGATTTGCGGAATTCTCAGCAGCTCGAGGATCAACAAATGCTCGCGCGTCTGCGGCATCACTCCCTCGTCCGCCGCTACGACGAGTAGACCGAGGTCGATCCCGCTGGCGCCAACCAGCATGCTGCGCACGAAGTCTTCGTGGCCCGGAACATCGATTACTCCAACGGTGCCAACGCCCTCAAGCGAAAGCGGCGCAAATCCAAGATCGATCGTGATTCCGCGCCGCTTTTCCTCGGGCAGACGGTCGGCATCGACACCGGTCAGAGCTTTGACGAGCGCGGTCTTGCCATGATCGATGTGGCCCGCGGTGCCGATAATCACGCCGCGCTCCAGCGCTCGTGCTCCCAGACGGCGAACGCCCGGAGCGGGCGGTCGTCGGCGAGGTGCGCGCCGAGGAATTCGCGCAGCAGTCGCTGATGCGAGCGGGCTTCGGCGTCGGTGAGGTGGGCGGAGTCGTCACCCTCGAGCCACTGCCGGATGGCGGCGCGCGCCGCCGACGGAATTCTCCGCCCGCCGGGCGCCAGCTTGCTGCACACCGGACAGACGATTCCTCCCGACGAATGTGAGAACATCGTGTCGTCGGCATCGCGGAGCGGAGTGTGACACAGCGCGCAACTGGAGAGCTCTGGGGTGAAGCCAAGGACGGAGACGACGCGCCAGCAGCCGGCGAGGCCGTCCTCGATCGTACGCTCCGGAGCGGAGCGAGCGATACGGTCGAGCACGTCCGCTATGGTATCATATAGTTGGGGATTGTCGGCCTCGCCGGCAAAGCGGAGCGCGAGCTCGGCAATCGTGGATGCGGCCGTAAAGCGGCCGATGTCTTCCGCCAGCTCACCGCGCGTGCGCGAAATCTCGAAGCTGGCGAGGTTGTGGAGCTCACGGTTCGGTTTGACGTAGAGCTGCGCCGACCCTTCGGCGAAGAGATCGAGCGCCGTGCCGTACCGGCCGCGCGATTTCCGCGCTCCCCTCGCCAACACGGATTGCACGCCCGCCTCTCTCGTCAGCAGGCGGATGATCCGCGAGCTCTCGAGGTAGTCGAAGGCGTGGAGGACGATCGCCTCGGTGGCGAGGAGCGGCATGGAGAGAATGTAACACGCGGTGTGGAGCTGACCGCGCGTTAAAAGAGCGCGGAGGCTCGCCCCCCAATGAGAATTGTTCTGCCCGGTGAGGCGAAGTGGAGAACATCCTGGTAACGCTTGTCGAACACGTCATCCAGCCGCGCATTGAGCGTGAGGCCGCCGCGGTTGAGCCCGGTCAGCGGATACTCGGCCGACAGGTCCACCTTTGTGTAGGCAGGCAGCGTCACTCGTGGCGACGGGAATTGAGAGAAGTCGGTGTCTGGCCTCTTTCCGACGTAGCTCACGGCGGTGCCCAGACTCATGCCCCAGGGGCGGGAGTATGACACAACGAGGCTTCCCGAATGGGTTGGCCGGCGAATCAACTCATCGCCAACGTGGTCGCCTCCCTGATATGCGGGATAGACCTCTGTGACGCGCGGATTGACGATCGTGTAGCTCGCGGTCCCCCGCCAATTTGTCACGGGCGTGAGCTGCAACTCAGCCTCGTATCCGTTGGAGCTTGCGCGCGTGAGGTTGGCGTAGCTTCCCAGGAACGCCGGCGGTCCACCATTCACGAACTGGATCAGATCGGAGAAGCGCTGTGTGAAATAGCTCGCGCTGAGCCGAACGAGATCGGGATGAAAATTGGTCGCCAATCCGATCTCGGCTGACCGGATTCGCTCGGGTCGCAGATCCGGGCTGCCGATTGTAAATAGAGTTGGGCGGAGTTGGTTGAACGCGGGCGCGTTGAACGCCGTGCTGAGGGAGGCACGAATTCTTAGCGCCGGAACGACAGCTGCGTTCGCGCCGAGCCGGTAGGTGGCGAACCGACGGTAGTCGGAGTTGTCATCGACGCGGCCGGCCACAGTGTAGGAGAAGCGGTCGGTGATATTTCCCAGCAGCTCGGAGTAGTAGGCGAGGTTGTGACGCGACGCGTCGAAGGAATCCGTCTGACTCGTCGGCGCACCAACGTCGCCGGAGCCGTTGGAGCTGTTCTCGTGCTCTTTTTCGTACGTCCCGCCCACGGTAATCGTGGCGTCGGAAGGCAGGGAGAAAGCGAGTCGCCCTTCGACATTCCTGCGATAGCCGCGGGATCTGAACGCTGAGTGTTGCGG
>JAYWBE010000405.1:0-9965 GCA_043781715.1 Gemmatimonadaceae bacterium | reverse complement strand
GACACACCGATCAACCTCTACGAAAAACCAAAGAACAGGTTTGTAGCCGGTTTTATCGGCAACCCGGCGATGAATTTCGCGAACGGCACGATCGAAGGCGGCGGCCCGTCGCGCTTCGTTGCCGAGGGCGGGGAGTGGGAGATCAATCTCCCGTCGCGCGTGTCCGCTCCACTCGGCTCCGCGCGTGGGCGCGCCATCACGATGGGAATTCGACCGGAAGACGTCTCGATAGTTGCAGGGCCGCGCGCTGCTCCGGCGACCGCGACGGCGCGACTGGATCTGGTGGAGTCGCTTGGCAACGAGACCTTCATCTACGCGCGAGCGGGCCGGCACGACATCACCGCCCGTGTTTCTCCGCAATCTCTGCCCGCGCTCGGATCCAAGATTGTCCTGGCGTTCAATCTCGAGAAGGCGCACTTCTTCGACGCAGTTTCTGGGGAAAGAATCGGTTAGGTTCGGCTGGCATCTACACGACTACTATCAAAAGCTCAATGAGCGTAAAGCCCTTTTTCTTGCTGTACATAGGTGTTCCTGGACGACGTATTGAGTGGGTCTGTCACTGAGAAGACTTGTCCAGGTAGAGCGTTGAAACGCCAAGAGCCCGTTAAGACCGCAACAAAAGGTGCCCGATAACAAGGGCGGGAAAAGTGTAACAAAGTGTTATGACAACTTTTGGCACCAGAGACACGGTTATAGGTGGCAAAATGACAGCTTCGCGCTTTGTCAGCGCTCCAGACCCCCCCACCTGCCGAAAGGAGTCGGTCGCCGAAATCGACGTTATTTCGCTCGATTAAGCGTCGTCCTTGCTGTGTAGGCGGTGTGCTCAGCTGCCCCCGTTGACCCCTTCGGCAACGGTTAAACAATCAGGAGGAAAAAATGGACGCGCGTTACCTATACAATTTCAAGCTGGCGGGAGTTGTCGCTCTTTCCACTCTCGCGGCCTGCTCAAGCGATCTTACGGGCGGCAACAGACAGCCTGTACAACTGTCCTTCACGACCAAAGTCGCGAGCGCTCCATTCGCCGGCATTCGCATGTCGCCGGATGTCACGGTCGGCGCTGCTGGCGATCTGGTCCTGACCAAGGTACAAATCGTAGTTGGGAAGATCGAGCTAGACCAGAATGATCAGACGAACTGCGTCGCCGAGATCGAGGCGACCGGCGACGACCACGCGGACGTCGGACAGGAGTGCGAGGACATCTCGCGCGACCCTGTGCTTGTCAACATTCCCCTGGACGATGCGGCGCATTCAGTGATCAACGTTCCGCTGGCCCCGGGAAGCTACACCAAGCTCGAGGCCAAGCTCGAGCCGGCCCGCGACAACGCTACGGCGTTCAACACGGCCAACCAGAACTTGGTGGGAAAGAGCGTTCGCGTGGAAGGAACGTACAAGACAGTGCCCTTCGTCTTTACGTCGTCCGTGCGCGCGGGTTTGGAGATGGAATTCAATCCTCCGCTCGTGATCGACGCGACCACGATGAACGCGACGGTCAGTCTCGACGTCAGGAAGTGGTTCCTTGACAGCTCCAATGCGGCGATCGATCCAACCACTGCGACGCCGGGCAGTGCCGTGCTGCAGCAGATCGAGGACAACATCCGCCGTTCGTTCCATGCTTTCCAGGACAACGACGAGTCGGGTGTGGACGACCACATCGAGCACGGCGGCTGATCGTCTCAATCAACCGCAATGAAAACGGGGGCATCGAACTGATGCCCCCGTTTTCATTACACCGGTATGAAAGCTCCCGGCTCACGAGCTGCAAAGCTGTCCGCTCCCTGCTTCGGTATTCTCGACAAAAGTTGCGCGAATTAGATGCAAGCCTACTAGTGGTTCTGGTTGTAGAACCCCGCGCTCCACTTCATCATCTGGTTGGCGAGAGCGTCGCGCTCCCCGTCGATGCTATCACGTCCCGCCGCGTCCTTCAGCACGCTGGCAATGATCGTCCGCAGCTCGATCTCGATGTCCGGAAGCGTGGCGCCATGCTCCCGCTCGTCCTGGACGTGCTGGCGCACCGCCTTGCGGAGCGCGGTGAGCGCGACCAGCGTCCGGTCGGTGGCGCCCCGAAGAGCGCGATCTAGCTCTTCAGGCAGAGGGCTGGGCGTTAGATCCGGGGGTCGTGACATCTGCGGCGTCTTGAAAAAAGAGAGGCGTCGCCAGAAACGCCCGGTGCTCGTGACCACGCGTGGGCGACTGCGTTCTGGTGTGTAACGCACTGCCCCGATACGCGCGCTTTGGTTTGTGCTACGCGTCGCTATAGTACTCGACGATCGCCCATTTGATGATCTGATCCATCAGAAAGTCGGCGTTTGACAATTCGTGCTCATTGAGGGTCTGCGGGTAGCGGCGAGTTCCTTCCTTGGCGCAGGCCTTCATGCTGATGATCATTTGTGCTGGCCCCACGTTCGTATCTCTGAGGGTGCCGACGCAGGCTTTCACACACCCGCGCAGCTCCGCCATCGACAGGGCGCTGCTTCTGACGACGTCGTGAAGCGCGACTTGGAACAGTCGCGCGGTTTCATCCGGAATGGGAGACGGCTTTGTGGCCGCGGTCGATCGCATTTGCGACATCTCGATCCTCGCGTCGCGCGCTGGCGTCGCCAGTAGCGCCTGAGCCTTCCGAGAGAACCGGAAGTGAAAGCACGGCCGGTGACTTGAATCCCGTGCGGGAATATGAGCCTTTTTTAAACGTATGTTGACCTCCCGGGCAAGGCAATCCCACAGGCTCCTGCTTGCGATTCTGACGCTGGCAGCTCTACGGGATAGTGCAGCCTCGGCTCCGACTGACGGCTCTCTGACGCCGCAGGGAGAAGTTTCCGATGACTCTGTCTCCGGAGAAGACGTGAAGAGATTCAGCATCGCCACCCGCTCGTGCACACTCATCGCACTCGTCGCCATTCTCGCGACGCTCGGCTGCAATCGCGCGGGTTCGTCGAGGACTCAAACCCGGCCGCTCAAGCCGACTCCATCCGCGAAACCGTATGTCGGCGGGAAGCCCGCCGAGACCGGACCGCCGGCGTCGGCGTTCCTACCAGTAGAGTCCTGGTAGCGGCGTGCGTCTCTAGCATCGGCAGCTTCAACTCCTGCCCGCCACATCCGGCCTCAACGCGATCGCCTTTCGCAGGTAGATGTGCGTCTCGAGCGGCCGAGGCGCGCGCAGCTCGACCTGCATGAGCGTCCTGAGGCAGAGCTGCATCGATCCCTCGACGGGAATCTCACTCGCGCACAGGAGCGGCACACCGACCCACCCCAACTCGCGCGCCGCCAGGGCCGGGAACGCTGACCTGAGGTCATGCGTCATCGTGAAGAACACGCTGACGATTTCGTCGAGCTCGAGAGAGTTCCGCTCCACGACTTGTCCAAGCAGCTCGCGCGTCGCCTCCGCGATTTGCTGTGGGTCGTCTTCTTCGACCGAAGTGGCTCCGCGAATCGCGTGCGTGCGTCGCCAAAGTTGAGAGCGCTGCGACACGACGGCGACGAATCGCGTATGATTGTCGCGCTGATCCTGAATCCCTTCCTCCAGCACACACAGTCCGTAGTGCTGGGCCGCGGCGCGACTCGCGATCGCGGCGCGCGAAAGATCTCCGCGCTCCGCGACCTCACGCGCGGCCCCGCCCGTGTCGAACGACTTGCCAGGCTTGATCCACGGGTGCGTCTCGAAGAAGCGACTGCACTGCACGAGAGCAACCGGATGACTCGAGGCACTGCGCAATCCATCGAGCGTCGCACCTTTGGGAGCGAGCAGGCAGTGACGCACGGGAACGAGCGTCTCGCCGACGGTTCGCAGATCAGGATACGCGGCGAGAGCATGCCACCCCGCCTCCACTCGCCCCATCGAGGAGTTCTCGACGGGAATCACGCACGCGTCGGCGTCGCCTTCGTGAACGGCGCGCACGGCGCCGGTGAATGTCGGGACCGGTATCTCTTCCACCGGATGCCGCCATATCTGCGCGATCGCGTTCTCGGCGTAGGCGCCCCGATCGCCCTGAAATGCGACGCGCATCGTCAGGCCTCGCGCGTGAGGATCACCAGACGCGTGCGGTCCCGTACCGTTCCTATGCAACCCCTGCGATTTCAGCATGACTGCCCCGATAGAGGTCAACGACGTGGGCTGCCGCTCGGCGCCGACGTTCCCTGAAAAAGAGAAGGCCCCCGCGATTGGCGGAGGCCCGGAGTCTTTTTGTGAGCTGCGTCTACTCTACTGCACGCGCGACCGGGGCCCCCATCGGTTGTAGCCGAAGAAGCTGTAATAATAGATCGCGCTAAAGGAGAAGTTGCTCACGGCGCCAAGAATAGGTTCGCGACCGGGAAAAGTAAAGAGCTGGTTGGTTAGGCTCAACAAATCGCTTCGCGCCGTCTGGTAGCTTACCCTTGGGACCTTGATGTGACTCTATGGTATAGCGGGCCGGGAAAACTAGTTCATGATGGTGATTCCGCCGCTCGAACCCCCGAATCTCGGGTTCACGATGTTGTTGAAGATCGAGCCGAAGCGGTAGCTCAGACCGAGGTTGACGAAGTACGTGTACGACGTCGCAAGCTGGCGCTGGCGTAGCAATCGGTCCTGATCGCTGAGATCGCCGCGCGGGAGGTAGAGCTGGTCGCGGATGAGCGACACCTGCCCGAACGAAAAGAACGAGAATCCCTTGAACAGCCGCAGATCCAGGCTGTTGAAGAAAACGAGATGCCTCTTGGTGAAATCGTCGATGTACGCCGCACCTTCGAGCGAACTGCTCACCGATCCCCACGGCTGTCTCAAGGCGATCGACGCCGTCAAGGTCTGATCGCCGCGCACTTCGCTGATCTTGTCGAAGATCGTGGTGTCCTGGTACCTGTAGAAGTTGATGCCCGGCGAGTACTGGAGCGTGAGCATCCGCCTCGTCGACTGCGAATAGGGAAAGAAGTTGAACTCGACAGCGGGCGCGAACCGGATCGCGTGCTGCTGGTTGAGAAATGTCGACGAGGTCCATGCCGCGCGCTGGCCGGCCGACCAGTGGTGACCGAGGCTCTTAACGATGAGGTCGCTAAAGCCGTAACTGTGCGAGTAGCTGTTGAACTTGCTCGCGTCGCTGAGGATGAACCTGTTTTGGCCGTAGTTACCGTGCACGCTGAGGACGGACTTCCACATCTCGGTGGTGCGGTTGGCGTTCACGGATCCGTTGAGCGAGACTTGGTTGTCCGACTGCTCACCCTGTCCGTATACACTTGCGGAAATCCTGAACACCCAGAGATTCCACCGATCCCTGCTCGCCGCGTTGGCACCGCTCGGCCCAGTAGGCGCCGTGTAAGTGACATCGAAACGGCCCGCCTGACCGAGATGGGCATAGTAGCGGACGAGTCCCAGCCTGATCGTTCGCGCCAACCCGTGTCTCAGATCATCCGGACTCGCGGTCGGCGGCGACACGTACGCGATGGTGTCGGCGATGTTCGCGAGATTGCGCTGCCCGATGAAATGGAGCGTGTACTCGGTGCCGCCGCCCCCAGTTTGCTGACTTGTCACGAGAATGTGCACCTGCGCATCCTGCCGGTCACGCACGTAGTCCACGAACGTGATCTCGGTCCGCATGAAATCGAAATCGCAGACGTTGCAATCGAGAAAGACGCGGAGCCTGATCGGCGGCGGAACGGAGTCGTTGGGCCTGATGGACGGGGGAACGGAGTCCTTCGGCGCCGGTTGCTGCCCCTGCGCGGAAGACAAAGCAAAGGCCCCCAGGATGGCCGACAAGAACAACAACGCAACGCGTCCAGGGCGCATCAATATTGGCTGCGTCACGTTTCCCAATCCGTGCCTAGCCGGTCCGATCTGCGAACGCCTACTTCTTCGTCTTCTGGTAAGTGCCGATCAACACAGCGTTGCCGACGACGTGACCTTGAATCGCCTTCTCGAGATCCGCCTTCTTCGGATTGCTCAGTTCTGTCAGCACCGTGTCGAGCGCGAACAGCTTGAAGAAGTAGCGGTGGCGTCCGATGGGTGGGCACGGCCCCATGTAACCCTGTTTGTTCCCCTCATTGCTTCCCTGCGCGCTTCCGGCGGGCATCCCCTTGTTGGACGCGTTCTCGGACAGGCTGGTCGCGCTCGCGGGAATGTTATAGGCGATCCAGTGCGAGACGACGCGCGTAGGCTTGGCCGGATCGGGGGCGTCTGGATCTTCGACGATGAGCGCGAAACCCTTCGCGCTCGCGGGGGCGCCCGACCACGCGAGCGGGGGCGAGATGTTGACGCCTTCGCAGGTGTACTTGGCCGGCATCGATGCGTTCGGGTCGAACACGGACGAAGTGAGATTGAATATCATTGGCACGGTGTTGGCTGGGCCGCTGTCGACCTGCGGGCGGCCGATGTTGGTGATGACTGCCGCGGTATCAGTGGTCGACGACTTCGACTTTCCACAGGCGACAGCGAGAGGAAGAAGAATGACTGGGAGAAGATTGCGGAAAAGCATTCTGCGATCCTGTCGAATGAGTTGAACCTTCAAGACTACATGCCCTGTCGAAGGAGCGACAGAGGGGCCCTCGGTGGCCGCGGATTATACGCGAATGAGAACAGGACGACTACTGCGAGCCGCGAATTTGCCGAATCTGGATCACGAACCCCACGAGTCCGCCGATGTAAAAGAGTGCGGCGAATATCGTGAGAGCAATCGCCGTCGATTGAGCCGACGACAATTGGGCGAGCAGCGTACATAGTGCTCCGGCGGCAGAGAGAGCGTAGGCGGTCCCCTTGCCCAACGCTCCGCCGACGCGGAGAGCTCTGAAGGTCTGTGCAATGAAGAGCACGACCAATACGATCATAACGCCGAGGCTGGATACCCGAAGCAGCCTTCTGTCGCCGCGACCAGCAATGGTCGCGGCGACAGCTGCCGCGGCGAGAATGAGCGCGAGGTGCGCGACCCAGTTCGCTGCGTCACGTCGCGCTCCGGGTATAGTGGGCACGGTCTGCCTTGGTTATGCCGCTTTGGAGACGTACGCGAGCATTGCCCAGTAGTGCGCAAAACTCCCGCCCATCACGCACAGGTGCCAGATCTCGTGGGACCCAAAGAGCCGCGGTGTGGCGCCTGTGGTCGCTCTCGGCCATCTGGTTGCGTGCACGACGGCACCCAGAGTGTAAATAATTCCGCCCGCGAGCAGCCAGATCAGGAATCCCGGTGGGGCCGCTGCGAGCAGCGGCCGAACGAGGAACACCGCGATCCATCCCATCCCGATGTACAACGCGGTCGCAAGCCACTGCGGCGCCCGCATCCACACGACGGTCTGAAACACTCCCATCGCCGCGAGCGACCACACCGCAACGAGAAGCCAGAGGCCGAGCCGCCCCCGCAGCAGCACGAGACAGACTGGCGTGTACGATCCGGCGATGAGGACGTAAATCATCATGTGATCGATTCGCCGGAGGTGCGCGACGGCTCCCGGAGAGACCTTGAGCGAGTGGTAAAACGCGCTGGCGCAGTACATCGATACGAGGCTCGCGCCAAAGATGGAAAACGCGACAATCTGCCGAGCGCTTCTATTCTTGACAGCTATCACGAGGAGGACCACGAGTCCGACGACGGACAGAACCGCCCCGACGAAATGAGTCATACCGTTGACCGGCTCGCGGAACGGGACGCGAAAGTTCATGTTGGACAAGTTACGCAAACAGCAGACCCGCACCAGTCTCTTTACTCTCGCTTCGTTTCGCGAAACCGGAACGTCGTCTGAGGCAGCGGCATAACCCAACCCGCTGATTTTGCCAGTGACTTCTTCAGGCTCTCTCGAAGTTCATGGAGGTCCGTCGCCCCCAGTCGGATCGGCATCGTCTGTGAACGAAAAAAATCTTCCCAATGCGCCACGATCACCTGCGGGGGTTTGAGCACGCTCAGCAAGCTGTCGGGAGTATTCGAAACGTTCGATGAAGTCGCCCCGCACAACACCGCAAGATCCACTGCGCGCTCGGCGAGAATGTCGCTTGGCGGAAATCCGAGCGGCGGCTCGCTCGGCGCATCCTCGAGATAGATTCTGAAGACAGGTGTTCTGGTGTCGCCAGATAAAACGTCGATTAGATATGCATATGGCTCGCCCAGCTTCCACTCGCCTGCAGTGTGAGGCAGGCTATCGAGATCGGTGTCGAGCGAGCCGGCTGCGAAGAGGTAGCTTTTGTTCCACGCCCGGTAATTTGGCGCGTGATCCGCGATCAGGGCCATGAAGCGATACGCACTGTCGCTCGTGTAGTACCAGACGCCACGCCGCTCCTTCCTCCCCGCCGCTGTGACAGAAATCGCCACGACTCGCTGCCCACCATTCGATCGCAAAGTCGAGTCGCCCATTAGCATGTGACGGACGGAAGGCCCGCCGTAAATCCTCGATGTCCTGGCGCGCCTCGTCGCGATGTACGGTACATCCATTAAGTGGTCGTAGTGTCCGTGACCAACCAGGATTGTCGTGGCGCGATCCGCGGCGGGTGGAAGAAGCTTTTCGATTGCTTGAGTGTCTGCCGAGATACGCGGCGTGCTTCGAAGCAGCCGACTCGGTCTGGGCCGGACCATCGGGAAGGGCGGATTGCTGAAAAAAGGCGCGGTCAACAGGACGTGACCATGGTGCTCGATCAGCAGACCCGAGACCCCCAGGTACGTAACGGAAATGACGCGGTCTGGATCGCCGCACTCGGCGGCCGCGCATCCGACAGCGTGTGGCCCCGATTCAACTTGTTTGTAGATCGTACTCGGAGGGCGGCACCCGATCAGCAGAAGCAGCGCTATCAGAGGAGAGTTTTTTCGACGCATAGGTTTGCCTCGCGGCCAACCTGAAGGAGAAATTCCGCGCCTCAGGCCAATTCGAGGTCGGCCAGCAACCCTTCGAACCGCGGATCGCCGCTGATTCGATCATAGACTGGGACTCTAATCCCAAACCCCAGCGTGCAATCTCGCGCCGAAGAAGCTTTCCCGAGCCAGTCGAACGCAGAATCCGGCTCATCCAGATTGGCATAAATCCACGAGATCATTGTCGGTCCGACGTACTCTTGCTTCGAGCGCTCGAGAAGTTCAGCGAGCACCTTTTCCGCAGAAACCCGCTCGCCCGCCATCGCATAAACGACGGCCAGAAGCGCACGCAACAGATTGACATCAGGCGAGAGCGATACACCCCGTTCCGCATGATCGATTGCTTCCTTGTACATCCCTTTTGCGGCGTATGACAGCGTCATTGCCAGCAGAGCTAGGAAAGATGTGCGATCCCGCTCGAGGGCCCGCTGGCATTCGGTGATCGCCTGGTCGTATTGCCGCCCATGGTACGACACAAGCGCGGCTATCCCATTGGTTATGGGAGATAGCGGATCGAGCTCCTGTCCCAGGCGGGCGGCCTCCGCGGCCTCGCGCTGTCTGTCGACGATACTGAGAAGCCACGCATAAAAGCTGTGTGCGAGCGCATATCGCGGGTTCAGGTCAATCGCATGGAGCAGCGAAGATTCTGCGGCTTCCCAATCCAGGCTCAGGAGCTGAACGAAGCCTAGGGAAGTGCGCGATTCCGCCAGCTCAGGGGCCAGCTCTACTGCACGCGTTGCTGCCGCGAGTGCCTTGGGGATAACCGTTGAAGTGGGGAGGAATCCCCAGAGCCCGGGCAAGCTGTACGCCTCGGCGAGTCCATGATAAGCGAGCGCATAATCAGGATCTTTGGCAAGCGCATGCTCGTAATGACGGATCGCCTTTTCCAGCATTCCCTTCATGTTCCATCGATCACAGCAATGCCGGCCCCGCAGATAGAGCTCGTATGCTTCGACGTTTTCAGTGTGCCGTTTGCCGAGAGCGTCATTTTGTGCTGCAGTCAGCTTGACCTTTAGCCGGTCGACGATGTTTCGCGCGATCTCGTCCTGGATTTCAAAGACGTCCTCGATCTCCCGATCGTATCGTTCCGACCAGATGTGGTAACCGTCGTGCGCATTGATGAGTTGAGCACTAATGCGCACGCGCTGACCCATTCGACGCACACTTCCTTCGAGGATG
>JAYWBE010000404.1:0-9971 GCA_043781715.1 Gemmatimonadaceae bacterium | reverse complement strand
GGCCGGTTGACGCGTTCTCGGAGTTCTGGCATCTCCCGAACTCCATCGTGACCCCCAACGGTTGGGTATCCCAATACCCACCGGGGTACGTGGTATTGCTCGCGCTTGGCATGCGACTCGGAGCGCCGCAGCTCGTCGGGCCGATCCTCGTTGGCGTCACTGTCTTGTTTACAGCGCTCGCCGCGGAGAGGCTATTCCCTGATGACAAGGTTGTAGCTCGGCTTGGCGCCGTACTGATTGCATTCAGCCCGTTCCTCATCGGCCTCTCCGGCGCCTTCATGAATCACATTGGGGCGGCCGGGTTCATTTCGGTTGCCATCTATTGTGCGCTTAGAAGTCGCGACAGCGGGAGCTTCTGGTGGGCAATTGTTTGCGGTTCTTCAGTCGGCGCGGTGTTTTCGATTCGGCCATTAACCGCAGTCGTGGCTGCACTGCTCGTGGCTCTCATCTGGCTGGCCGCTCCCTCAAAACGGCTGGTCGAAGCTCTTGTCAGATCACTGCGACTGACGCTCGGTGCCGTCATTGGGATCGCGCCATTATTCGCAGGGGTCGCGATTTACAATCGACATTTCTTCGGAAGCCCATTCCGTTTCGGGTATGCCGCGCTGGTGGGTCCACTCACCGCGCCCGGTTTTCATCGAGATCCGAGCGGTCACGCCTATGGTCCCCTTCAGGCGCTCGGATACACGTCTTCCGATCTGGTTACGCTGAGCCTGTATTTACTGGAGACGCCCATTCCAGTGGTTGGAGTCATCGCCCTGTTTCTATTGTTCGCGCCAGAGCTCTCGCGCGGTACACGAGTCGTAGCGCTGTGGGCCGTTCTGCCGATCATCGCAAACGCGCTTTACTGGCATCATGGAATGTTCATGGGGCCCCGAATGGTGAACGAGTGGGCGCCGGCTTGGGCGCTCCTAACCGCTGTCGCAGCGGTGGGGCTCGTTCGGCGTATTCCTAAGGACAAGAGTTTCGGGAACTATTCTCCGCGCGCCGCCGTCGCCATCGCTTTGTCGCTGGCATGGCTCGCGGGGATTTTCTACCTCGGTCCACAGAGGCTTGCTCGCTATGGGGGCTCTTGGATGGTCAGCACGAGGATGGAGATTCCTCCGAGTGCGGGGCCTTCGCTCGTTTTCGTTCACGGCGGTTGGCCAACAAGAATCGCGATGCGCCTTACCGCGCATGGGTTCCGAGGCGACTCGCTCGAAGCGGCTATGGCGCTCAACCCCACCTGCGACGTTCACAAGTATGCGAACTGGTATGCCGCAAAAGGCGATGACCATTCCGGAATCCCTCCCTCACTCAACTTTGATTTTGCCGCGCCAAACAAGACGCAAACGATCCAAATAGCTCGGGGCGACGAGATCCGATACTCTGAGGCACATCCCTTTTCACGCACCTGTCTGAGACAGGTAGCCTCTGACAGCCTCGGAATCATTGACATCGCTCCGCTCGTTTGGCAGAGCGACCTGCCAGGGCTTGATGGCAGCGGCGCGATGATAGTGCGTGACATGGGCCCCGAAGAGAATGCCAAGCTGATTGCTCACTATCCCGGGCGTGTGCCAATGGTGCTGTTCAGACCGGAAAAAGAGGGACAACCCAAACTCGTGCCTTACGATCTTGGTATTAAGTCACTCTGGCCGAACGGATAGCGGCGAAAGCCGAGCCAATCAGGGGAACAGATTGTAGCGCAGGATATGAAAAAGGGCAGCCATTCCGTCACGCCACGTAATCTTTTTGCCTTCCAGGTAAGTTCTGCCCGAGTAGCCAACCGGAACTTCGAATATCCGAGCATTTGCGTGCGCAAGCCGCGCCGTTATCTCGGGCTCAAACCCGAAGCGTTCAGACTTTAGCGTCAGCGACCGGGCCAGATCGCCGCGAACGGCCTTGTAGCCGCACTCCATATCAGAGAGGTTCAGGTTGCTGAACATGTTGCTGAGTGTCGTAAGGAGTCCGTTCCCGACGGAGTGCCAGTAGTAAAGGACCCGGTGTGTGCCGCCAAGAAAGCGCGACCCGAACACCGCGTCAGCGCGTCCCTGAACCAGCGGCTCGAAGAGAATCGGCCAGTCAGCCGGGCTATACTCGAGGTCAGCGTCTTGAACGATCACGATGTCTCCGTGACTCGCGGTTATCGCTGTACGCACCGCCGCGCCTTTTCCGCGGTTGCGTTCCTGATAGATGGCTTGCTGGATCCTTCCATTCCGGAGAAGCTGCGCCAGGATATCACGCGTTCCGTCAGTTGAGCAGTCGTCAACGCAGATGATTTCCGTCGTGTATGACGTCGCCCTGACGCGTTCCACCATTTCCTCAACAGTGTCAGCTTCGTTATAAACGGGAATGAGCACAGAGACGAGCATCTCTGCTTTCTTGAGAGGAGTTGCAGGAGTGAGCAAGTGAATTGGTTTCCAGTCAGGGTTATTAGACAAGCCTGAGACAATCTTCTCTAGGACAAATTCCTACATCAAGTGGCAACGCGGCGGCTTCGCTCTCGCTCGGCAACCATTTCTCGCGAGGCCGCCATTTTCTCCGGAAGTTAGGCCAGTGGGGATAGCCAGATGGGAGGCCCGGTACCGTCCGGGCTGGCTTATTTGCGACGTACGTTCGATAGTTTAGACGCTTCTCGCGGCGGGATTCGTCTGAGCGGTTTTTCAACCCACTTTAGAGCGCAATTCTTTGATGGAGTCAAAGGTGCCGACTGAATACGATGCGGACATAATCCGGCAGCAAGCCGATCTTCTCTACGACGAAGCTGATCGCGCGGTGCTCACCTCTATTGTCGTCATGGGCCTCCTTGGTGTTCTGGTGGGTGCGGCCTCCTTTTACTTCCTCGCAGAACGAAGTGAGGTGCTTTCAATTGTGCTTGCTCTGGGCGTTCCCATCGCCGCTGCAGTGATTGGGGCAGCGCTCGGTCAAGGTCGCGCCTTCAAGCTCCGATCTCAGGCGCAGCAGCTTCTCGTTCTGGTTGCGATCGAGCGGAACACGCGTAAGGAGGTCATCCCCCAGCAGCACACCGGGCCGTAACGGGTGCGGCCCCGGCGCCCTCCCCGGAATTCGTCGAAAAAAGCCTCGCCGTCATCATGACGGCGAGGCTTTTCTGTTTCACAGTCGGGGCGACTGGATTTGAACCAGCGACCTCCTGCTCCCGAAGCAGGAACACTACTAAACCAACAACTACATTCTGCCGTAGTTCATAGGGGAATCGGGCGTCGGTGCCGGACTTCTCCGACATTCAGGACGTACTCTGCCGGTAGAAACGGGTACCGAAACGGGTACCGGTTGCTGTCCGGTACCGAGCAAACCGCGAGTAGTCCTAACCCAGAAACGATGTCCTCATTTCACTGCGCGAATCGGGGATTCGATACTCCACCGGATTTTCGACGGTAATGATGTTGAGGGGTATAGAGAGAAGGACGGGATACGCTTCCTCCCCCTGCGCTTGGGAAGCGCGTGCGACGTTTCCTGTTAACTCTTGTCCTGATACTGCGCCGCCCACAAATTCGGCGATGCTCAATTTCCGCATAGCTATTCTCGGCACCCTTACGGCCGCCTTGGCGTGCACTCCACCGGCAACGGTTCGGCCTTCAGGCGATTCACGAAGTGTCCTCGCTGCACAACACGTCATCGGAATCGCGGACGAATACCTCGCCGCCTGGCGCGACGCGTTTCCTGAAGTCAACACCTATAACGGAATCCCCGGTGCGCGGCACGATCGCCTGAGCGATAACTCGGCGGCCGCGGAGCGCGCGTGGGAAGCCAGGGAAGACCGCTGGCTCGCGGAGATGCGGCAGATCAACCCAGCGTCGTTGATCGGCACACCACAGTGGGTGACGTACGGCTTGTTGCGCGAGGAGTTGGAAGCGAACATCGGGATGCGCGCGTGCAAAATTCGGATCTGGAACGTGAGCCCGATGACTGGATTGCTTGCGAGTTACGGTCTGCTCGCAGAGCAGCAGCCCGTCGGAACCGACGATCTACGTGCGCAGGCTCTCGCTCGCTGGCATACGTTCCCGCGCTTCATAGACACGGAGATCGCCAACCTGCGTGAAGGTGTCCGCGCGGGTTACACTGAACCGAAGGTGAACGTCACTCGCGTCATCCGGTCGGCGGATCAAATCCTCGCTGCGTCGCCGACAGCCTCCCCATTCTTCGCTCCCGCGAAAGCGGACTCGACGTCCGCCTTCCGGCAAGCGTACGAGCGCCTGGTTGCGGACGAGATCACGCCTGCGGTTCGTCGCTACCGCGACTACCTGGCAAACGAGTATATGCCGGTCGCGCGGGACAGTATTTCGATCACAGCCATTCCGAATGGCGCTGCGTGTAATGCCGCATCTATTCGGCGCTACACCACGTTGGATATGCCTGTTGACGAAATCTTTGCCCTCGGTACGCAGCTCGTCGCAAAGGCCGAATCCACAATGCGCGTGATCACGATCGCGCATTACGGCACGAGTGATATTCGCGCCGCCATGCTACGCGCGCGCGCTGATTCATCGGCCAGTTTCCACTCGCGCGGAGAAGTGGTTCCGACAGCGGAGGCCATACTCGCCCGAGTGCGACGCGTCGTACCTCAGGTGTTCGACCTTCTTCCCAAGGCGCCGCTCGTTGTTGAGCCCTTTCCCGCATTTCAGGAAGCGGGACAGCCGCTCGCCGATTACCAATCTCCGGCGGAAGATGGGGGCCGCCCCGGAGTATTCCACGTCAACATTGCGTACGCGATGAATCCCGGAGAAAAGCTTCGGATCGAAGGTCTCGCGTTCCACGAAGGAATCCCTGGTCACCATTTTCAGCTTGCGATTGCGCTGGAGCGTCCGAACGTACATCGGCTCAATCGGTATCTGGCAAATTCCGCTTTTGCCGAAGGCTGGGCGATTTACGCAGAGACGGTTGCGGATGGGCTCGGATTATTCTCGTCAGATGCGTCGCGGCTTAGATGGCTGGAGGATAAGGTCTACGACGGCGCAACGCTGGTGATGGAAGCGGGCATGCACGCGAAAGGGTGGACGAGACAACAGGCGATCGACTACGAGCTCGCGCACACGACGCGTACTCCGGTCCAGGCCGCGATCGACGTCGATCGTCGCATCGGCTGGCCCGGTCAGGGATATTCGTATCAGGTTGGACAGCTGGAGATCAGGCGCTTGCGCACGGAAGTCGAGAGAAAGCTGGGACCAAAGTTCGACGTGCGCGCGTTCCACGATCGGGTGCTCGAGGATGGCACAATCACGTTGCCGATGCTGAGGGACAAGATCGCGCGGTGGCTTGCGGCATCTGGTTGATGACTGAACTGCTTTCATGCCTTCCGATGACGAGCGCCTCCGCTTCCTAGAGCAGTTCAAACTGTCGGTTACGTGGCATGACGATGTTGCCACGATCTTTTGGCGCGGCCGAACATCACCGGGCCAGCCGGGCGGGTACCACGAAATCTCTAAGGGAAAGACGCTAGCCGACGCCACGGACGCCGCGATCGAGCGCTACAACCGCAAGCACGGTGTCACGACGCCGGAAATCCCGGAGCGGACTGCCGTGCAGTGGTTGCAAGTACGTGGGTGGGTGAGCTAGCCAGAGCGTTACAGGGGCGAATTGAGACCGCTGTCGCACCGTCTGGGATCGGTCAAAGGGCGAAGAACCGCGCCAAAACGGCGCGCAAAACGGTGGAAACCCACGCGAAATGGGGTAAAACGGAGGCGAAAACGGAGGGAAAAACGGTGCAAAACGGAGGGAAGAACGGAGGCGAAAACGCCAGGTGTGGACCGTGTATCGGTCAGTTGCGGTCCTTAACAAGTGCGTCGAAAGCTGGATAACCTCGGAGCGGGTCCCATGTTGGATTAGTCCTCAGCTCAGGAATTGAAGTCCACGACGGACCCACCAAGAGCCGCGCGGACTGGCGTTCGCCCAGTTGTCCACCACGATCACGTTATCGGGGGAGTCCACACTGACCAGGCGCGACGATCCGTGCGCCCATCATCGTGACGCGCTGTCCTGCCGCAACAGCACCGGCCAGTTGAACTCCATCGCCAAGCGCGGGCGCGACTCGTTGCGCTGCATCAATAACTCCTTTCCACCCGGCATCACGTCGTAAAAGGCCGCATAACCCTCGCGATCGTAGGTGTCCTCGAAGAGCGTGTCGCCTCGCACGAGCTCGAGTTGTGGCGAGGTCGCGACTGTGGCGCGCATCATGTGCCGAGGACCGCGGTAATAGACGTGACGACTATCGAGATCCCATACCGGTTCGGTGCCCCCATCCGCCGACAGTTGCACTCGGCGGCCCGGACCTGGAACCGGCTGCACGTAGACCTCTGCACGCCCAGTCTCGTCGCTCGTGTACGCCAGATACTTTCCGTCATTGGACAGTTTCGGCTGCCACTCGTTAGCAGCCGTAGCGATGAATGGGCGCGCGACTTGGGGAGTATCGAGCGGTGCGATCCAGATGTCCCAGTTCGTCGTTCCGAACAGCGCCAAAGCGACGTATCCATGCTGCGGGCCAACTGATGCCACCTCTATTTGCTTGCGCAATCGGATCACTTCGCGTGATGGAACACTGTGGTCCCAAGCACGCCAGGTCACGCTGCGCGGTGCTGTGAACGCGGCACTGTCCGAGGAGACGTAGTAGATGCCTTTCCCATCCGCGCTCCACCCAAGCGGCCGAAGGCTGAACTCCGTGCTCGTAAGGCGTGCCAGAGTGCGAGAGGCGAGCTCATAGACCCAGATGTCGTACGTCTGGCGGCCCGTCCCGATCTCCAGCGCCACGCGAAGGCCGTCCGGGGATATGCGGGGCCACCCGACGAACGGAATTGCGGCGCTGAGCGCGCGACTCTTGCCCGTCAAATCGACCGCGTAGAGACGCGCACTCGGCGGCGTTCCCGCGACGTAGGCAAGTGTGCCATCCGCAGCGGCACTGAAGCTTGCAATGGCGAACCCACTTACGGCTGCGTCGCGGGCGATCGGCACGGCCGGCCCAGTAACCCGCAGCGTCCGCAACGAAAAAGGTGCCGCGAGAATGCTACCCTGCTGCGCGAAGAGTACGTGGCCGGAGCGCGAGTACTGAGGTCCGACCCCACTCTCTTCCAGCTCTCTGAAGTGACCATCGTCCAGCGTGATGACACCGAGGCGTCTCGCAGAGCCGTCGTTGGTGAATGATCCAACGAGCACGGCACTCCCACCCGGAAGAGCGCTGAGCGAAAGCATGGACAAGCGGCCAGTCGAATGTGCGCTCAAGACGCGCACGGGATTACCACCCTTCACTGGCACGCGGTAGAGACCGCCGTCGTCGCCGCCTATGAATACAACCTCGTCTCGATCCGTCCAGGTGCCGCACAACGCATGATCGGCAATACCAACTGGCGACCCACCCGACACCGCAACCCTTCTGATCTGCCCATCTTCGCTCGTATAGAGAATCCAGCGCCCATCTGGCGAGAAGCTCGGGCACGATGAGTGGTCCGTGCCCTCGAGCAATCTCGAATCGAAGTCGTCAACCGATCGCACGTACAGCGCACTGCGAGGTCCCAAATATACGAGCCGCGAGCCGTCGGGCGAGAGCGCGACCGACGAACCCCAAACACTAGGAGTCAAGGCGGCGCTATCGGGAAGTCCGATTGGAAGGCGCGCAAACCGCTGTTGTGGCCGAGGACGCACCCAGACGCCAAGCGCGACGCCGGTAGCGAGTGCCACAAGAAGCGTAGCCGCAACGCGAATCGAAGCCGCACGCCTTTGCCGCCGCTTGTCCAATGACAGTGCGTGCGAAGGAACGTCGCTCGCGCGGACGGGGTGTTCCCCCGTGAGCGCGTCAGCGAACTCGTGAGCCGACGCGAAGCGATCTGCTGGGATTTTTTGTAGCGCGCGAGATACGGCAGCTTCGACATGCGGCGGCACACTCCGTCGCTGACTGGTGAGTGGGCGTGGCTCCTCTGTCATTACTCTCGCCACAACCGCTTGGACCGTTGGCCCCGTGAACGGCGGCTCACCAGACAACATCTCATACGTCACCGCACCCAGAGAATAGATGTCGCTCCGAGCAGTAATGGTGCGCTCGCCCATCGCCTGCTCCGGGCTCATGTAGCCCGGTGTGCCAAGCGACAAACCAGTCTGGGTGATTCGCGCCCCGCCTGCCTGTGTGATAGCGAGCGCGATTCCGAAGTCCGCGACGATCGCACTGCCATCGTGGAGCAGAATGTTCTCGGGCTTGATGTCCCGGTGGATGACGTTGTGCCTGTGCGCATAGTCGAGCGCACTGGCGACTTCAGTGGCGATTCGCACGGAGTCCGACACCGGGAGCTGCTGCTCCTTGTCGAGTCGCTGTCTAAGCGATTCCCCCTCGACGAAAGGCATCACGTAGTACGGCCTGCCCCTTAGCTCACCAGCATCCTCTCCGATTACTCCGGAATCGATCAGCCCAAGGATGTGGGGGTGCTGCAGATTAGCCGTGACTCTGATTTCTTGGAGGAACCGTTCCGCGCCCAAGACCGCAGCGAGCTCGGCGTGCAGAATCTTGATTGCGACCTTCCGATCGTGCTTCTTGTCGTGGGCGAGATAAACGGTGGCCATCCCACCGGCACCCAATTCGCGCTCGATGGTGTAGGCGGTGAACGCACGCTGAACCAGTTCAATGCGTTCCGCCATTCAGTTGGACTCCTCGATAGCGAGAATTCGGATCCGCAAACATATGAGGGGCGTGGTATCTTAGCCAGCTTTACCGAACGAGCATGGCGCAGACATTGTTGGATGCAGCGGATGCTCGCTCTATCGCATTTACTCTTTCGTCAGATGACAAGCTGCGAACGGTCTTCCACGTTCAAGGCACGCGGTTCACGTTCGGATCGACGAAGAGGTGCAGCAAAAAGGCGCACGGTACTTCGATACTACTCTCGCCAGAAGAGCGTGAACTCTCGTCATCCCAGTTGGCAGTGAGGTTGAACTGGTCCAGGAAGCGGAAACGATCAGCATCTGAACGCATACTAGCTGTTAGCGCGCACTCGCCGGCGCCGCAACCATTCTGCTCCCGAAATCCCTCAACGCCTCGAGTTGAGACGGCTTGAGCCTAAATTCGGTAAGGCCGAGTTCGCCCTCGACGTTTTGGGCGGCGATAATCGAAAGAAATTGGGCAACAGGCACATCAAAAGTCATTTGCTCAAACACATAGCCAGTGCCGACGTCTGTGTGGTCCTGGGCCTCACCCAAGTCCACCCGAGTCGAACCATCCAAGATTACGCGGAGGAAACGGTGATATTGGAGATACTTCCAGTTTTCGGAACTCGATGTGAAGTGGAGAGAGACAGTTTTTGGCGCATTTACGACTCGACCTGGATAGAGGAAGAACGCAGTTAATTTCAGCCCATTTCCGAGCGGCATGTCGTCCAGATCCACAGACGTGTAGTCATCGATTCGAGCATAGTGGGACGTGATCTTGAACGAATGATTGTACTTCCGTCTAGGCGGAAAGGCAGACTTCTGTTCCGCTGAAGAATGTTCAGAACGTGGAGGCGAGGGACTGGAAGCTGTCGAGGTTTGTTCCTTTCGCTGAGTGTCGGAAGTACACCCTACCAAGACTGTAAGCACGACGCTCCACAATAAATGTCTCAGGCGGTCGGGGTCCGCTCGAGTTTTCATAGCGTCGGTGAGGTAAACTGGCGTGATGCGCCGTTCCGCTCAGCGAAGAATGCTAAGATCAAAAGCAGCAAAATGGAGACGGTGACGACCGCAAGCGGGTAAAGCAGTTCCTTGGCCAGTTCACTCCTTAACCCTCCGCTAGGAAACTGGACTCGTTTGAAGCCTGCATACCCATAAGTGTTCTGGACGCGCTCCGACTCAAGCCAATAAAGCGTCCACACCAGATACAGAGCGATCCCAAACAGGACCGCTAGAAAAGATGGAGGGCCCATGTACGAGAGTGCGTAGCGAGATGCACGACTCGCAAAGTCCCGGAAAAGAAAAACGTTCACAAGGCTAAGCAGCATGGCGAATGGCAGAAATGCCGTCCA
>JAYWBE010000403.1:0-3309 GCA_043781715.1 Gemmatimonadaceae bacterium | reverse complement strand
CGCTGCAGTGGCGCGCCACAACCTGGGAGATGTGGACGCGATGACATTACCGCGTGCCAAACGTGGCCGACCAGCCGCATCGACCAAGGTGAAATCTTTAAAGCCCACGCCGCCTGCGCCGAAAGTGCTCAAGCCGGCTGTAGCGAGGAATACTGTCATGCCAGTCACTGAACTCAAGCCGAAGCGCAAGCGTCGCGCGGCGGGCCCGGCGGGAATCGCCCCGAGCGAGCCCGAGCGCGACATTCTCGATCAGTACCTGTACGAAGTCTCCACCTATCCGCTCCTTAAAGGAACGGAAGAAATCGACATCGCCCGCAAGATCCGCGCGGGCGACGCCGACGCGTTGCAGGAACTCGTCAAGCGCAATCTGCGCTTCGTCATCTCCGTCGCGAAAAAATACCAGAACCGCGGGCTTCCGCTCATCGATCTCATCGGTGAAGGAAATGTCGGCCTGCTCACGGCCGCCCGAAAGTTCGATCCGGACCAAGGCGTCAAGTTCATCTCGTACGCGGTGTGGTGGATCCGTCAGGCGATTCTCTCGTCGCTGGCGCGCCAGGGCCGCACCGTGCGCGTGCCGCTCAATCGCACGGCGGATCTCTCGCGCATCATCAAGGCGTCGGAGATTCTCCGCCAGAAGATGCGGCGCGAGCCGACCCCCGAGGAGCTGTCCCAGCTCACCGGCCTGTCGGTCGATGTCGTGCAGTCGCTCGCCGCCCTCAACACCGGCGACGTGCGTCTCGATGCGCCGATGGATCCGGAAGGCGATCGCTCGCTGATCGAGCGGTTCGTCGCCGACGAGATGCCCGACACCGAAGAGGAGGCGATGAACCGCTTCCTCAACGACGAAATCGAAACCGCGCTGTCGACTTTGCCGCCGCGCGATGCCAAGGTGCTTCGCTTGTACTTTGGTCTCGAGGGTGGCCGTGAACACACTTTGGAGGAGATTGGATCCTTGCTCGGCGTTACTCGCGAGCGAGTTCGCCAGCTTCGCGATCGGGCGCTTAAGAGACTGCGTGAAGGAGATGTAGGTCGCGCGCTAGGAAGCTTCGCGGCGTAAAGTTCTGAGCTTGGAATGAAAGGGACGAGCAATGCTCGTCCCTTTTTGCATCCACAATACCAAGGCACGGAGCTGCAAGCTTACGGCCCCCTGCTTCCGTATTGTGGATGCCAGTTGGCCAGAGAGTCTCAACGCCGAGGACCCGGCGCCTAGCTCTTTCCCCGACCGCGTTTAACTTCAGTTTTGTGATATCGCCCCGGCAATGATCAAGCTCATCGACGTCTACAAATCGTTCGGCCCCAAAAAGGTTCTCGAGGGCTTCTCCCTCGAGGTCGAAGAGGGCGAGACAATGGCCCTCATCGGCTACTCGGGCACCGGCAAGTCGGTCGCGATCAAGCACATCGTTGGATTGCTCGAGCCCGATCGCGGGACCGTCTGGGTCGACGGCCAGGAGGTCCCGAAGCTCTCGCGTGATGAGCTGTACGCGCTCCGGTCCCACATCGGCTACGTGTTCCAGTTTGCCGCGCTCTTCGACTCGCTCACCATTTGCGACAACGTCGCCATGGGACTGCGGAAGGAGGGACGGCTCAGCGAGCGCGACATCATGAAGCGCGTTGGCGAAGCGCTGGAGCTGGTCGATCTTCCCGGTGAGGAGTCGAAGTACCCCGCCGAGCTGTCGGGCGGAATGAGAAAGCGCGTGGGCATCGCCCGCGCGATCGCGCGGCAGCCGAAGTACATCCTGTACGATGAGCCGACCACCGGACTCGATCCGGTCACCAGCGCGATCATCGACCAGCTCATGATCCGCATGCGGGAGAAGCTGGGCGTCACGAGCATCGTCGTCACTCACGACATGCGGAGCGCGTACACCGTCGCCTCGCGCATAGCGATGCTCTTCGAAGGCAAGGTCCGGCAGGTCGGAACGGTTGACGAGATCCAGCACACGGGGGATCCCGTCGTGCGGCAATTCATCGAGGGCAAGCCCGACCTCGATACCGTGGACGCGGGGGTCTGATCTTGGCTTCATCCACGAATGGTTCGACGCTGCCATCGCTCGTCGTTCACCTGGAGCGCGACCGGGCTCGCGCGCTCGTCCGCGCCGCGTTTCCGCGCCGGAAGTGGAAGATCATCTCCACCCGCTCGGCCGAGGAGCTCGAAGCCGTCTTTCGGAGAGTGCTGGTAGATGCCGCGCTCATCGACCTCGGCTCACCCGGCGAAGACACGTGGAAGGCTGCCGCGTTCGCCGCAGAATTTCCGAGCGCACCGTTCTTCGCAATCATGCCGCTGCGACCGACGGATACCCCGGCCGCTGCCCGCTGCGCGGGACTCGGGTTCATCGATGTCATCGTCGAAGGAATCGACGAGAATGCGGCGCGCGATCTGGTGCACCCGCATGCCTTCTCCACGCGCTTTCGCCAGGCGCTGCGAGAGCCGCCACCCACACTCGGCCTTACCACTCCGCTCCAGAAAAGGGCGTGGGAAGTGATCGTCGCGCATTCAGGCCGGCCTGTCACGACGAAGGAGCTGGCAAAGGCCGTCGGCTTGAGCCGTGAGCATCTGAGCCGGAATTTCGCAAAACCGGGGGCGCCGAATCTCAAGCGCGTCATCGATCTGGTCAGGCTGATCGCGGCGGCGGAGCTGGCAAAAAACCCCGGCCACGACATCCGCGACATCGCGCGGATCCTCGACTTTGCCTCGTCATCCCACCTGGCCGTCAGCGCGCAAAGGATCTTCGGCACCCGCCCGGCATCGCTGGCGAGGCTCCGCACCATCGATCTCATCGACCGCTTTGCGCAAGGACGGACGAGAAGCCGTACCTAGATTTTGGGGAAGGGTACAGCCCCCTGCTTTGGTATTGTGGATGCCCGACGCATCGCCCGAATCCCTAACAGCAGAACGGCCCGACTCTTCCAGTTAGCCCATTGTTGCCCGTCAAAGAAGCTTGTGATAAATTTCACAAGCTAGGAAAATCCCTCCGCCGACGGGTTTCCAACGCTCCCGCCAACCCAGCTTCAGAGCACACAGATCATGGCAACTGATACGATCCTTCGTCCCAGCGAAATCAAGGACATCCTCCTCCGCGAGATCGAGGCGGCGGACCTCCACGAGCTCGATGTCGAGGATGTCGGCACCGTGCTCGAGGTCAAGGACGGAATTGCTCGCATCTACGGACTGCAGAAGGCGATGGCCGGCGAGATGCTCGAGGTGACTTCGTCCGAGACCGGTGAGAAGATCACCGCCCTCGCCCTCAATCTCGAAGAGGACAACATTGGATCTGTGGTGCTGGGCGACTACCTCCAGCTCAAAGAAGG
>JAYWBE010000402.1:0-3312 GCA_043781715.1 Gemmatimonadaceae bacterium | reverse complement strand
AGCACGCCGCCAAGTCCATTCGCGGCGGCGAAGTCGATGTAGCGCTTCGTGTTCTCGGTAGTGGCGCCGTGCTTCGGCCCCGAGCTCCACGTCATTGTATTGATGTGCATCCCCCACCAGATGCCGACGTACTTCATCGGCTTGATCCAGCTCACGTCACCCAGAACGCTTGGCGGATTCAGGTTCAGGCCGAGCACCGACGGCGAGAGATCGGCGGCGCGATCGGCGAGCTGAATGGTGCGCCAGGGCGTCACGAACGGAGTGTGACCTCGCACCTTGTCTCCGTTCTGCCAGGGCGCGAGCGCGACGCGCAGCAGCCGGCCATCCATCCGCGGTCCGGCCAGATTCATTCGCGCGTAATCGACGAGATTCGCCTCGTGGATCACCATGAACGTCTTGCCGTCGCGCGTTTGCATCGTGAGGGGCGTCTGAATGCTGTCGATGACGCTCACCGGCGATGACGAGTACAGCATCTCCGACCGGTCGAGCCTCGGCCGATTCGATGGAATCCACCAGGCTTTCGCGTCGTCCGCGAAATTGAACTGAGTGAGCTCGTCGGTGATCACGAATTCTCCGAGCCCGGGCTGCGCGGGAAATTCGTAGCGGAACCCGATGCCGTCGTTGAAGGCGCGAACCACGAAATCGAACGTCCGCCCGGGAGCCGCCGTCTCGGCCACCGACACCCTCAGCTCGTTGTGGTGGTCCCGTACGCGCGCGACCTCGCCCCACGGCTGCGTCCAGGTCTCGTCGTGCGTCGCTCGCTTCGTCCCCGTTATCCGGAGACCGTCCCGAAGCGTCGGCGCGGCCTTGAACTCGAAGCCGAGCATCGACGGAAGCAGGAGCGAGCCGCCGTCTCTGGTGAGCATGTAGTAGAGTTTTCCCTCGTGGACCGCGACGCCCACCTTGTTCCTACCATCGGGCGACGAGACGCTTATCGTGTCCTGGGCGGCGGCGGTGGCAGTGAGCGTCGCCAAGAGGGCGGCGAACGCCATTCCCCGGGTCCAGCTGGGCGCGTACATCTTCATTTCCATTCTCCGTTTCTGAAGTCAGCGAATTACGCCGCTACCAGTGTTGACCGTGGGACTGCTCGTGCAAGAGGTAAACAAAAGAAAACAATAGCGGGCATGGCTAATGCAACTATCTTATTTTCAGTTCTTTCGGCCTTGGCCACCGTCATATGGCGTCAATTTCGCCGCGCGTAGCTTTGTCCTGCGCCTTGCTTGTCGGGCTCTTCTCCGGTTGCGCCTCCAGTAATGCTGCGCGCCCCGGTGAGAGCGATAAGCCCGCGCCCTCCCCCGCTCCCCCTGTCGCCGGCACTACAGTAACGGCCGACGACCTCGACAACGCCGGATCCGACCCGATCGAGAAGGCTCTCGCCTTGCGCGTTCCGGGCGTCTGGATCACGCGGACACCCGATGGCACCCTCGCGATCCGCATCCGCGGCCAGACGTCCATAAACGCCAACACCGAGCCCCTGTACGTGATCGATGGCGTTCCGGTCCAGCCGGGACCCGGCGGCTCGCTTGTCGGCATCAATCCGCACGACATCGATTCGATCGAGGTGCTCAAGGACGCCCAGAGCCTCTCGTTTTACGGCGTACGCGCCGCAAATGGTGTGATCCTCATAAAGACCAAGCACTCCAACTAGTGACCTGAAAGGTTAGCGACCGTTTGCATTCGGCGCAGCATTCCCGGGGCCGGCCGCGGTGCCTCTCGTCCGGGTCTTCACGCGGGCGACCACAAGATCTCCCACCTTCCGCCCCTGCTTCGCGCCTTCCTCGATCGACTGTCGATAGTGAATGCCGCCATAGAGACGGCTGATTGCGGCCTCGGCGGCCGCTGCATTGAATGACGGGAACGACCTGGCGGTCAGACCATAGGACAGTTCGCTCGAGTCGCTAAAGGCGAATGTGGGGCCGTATTCGTCGGTCAGAACCGTTGCCGCCGCCGTCGAGATCACGCTGTGGCCGCTCGTATACTCGGGGAACGGAGGCGTCTGAAGCAGCGGCTCCCACGCCTCGTCCATGTACTTGTTGATCACGGTCTCGGGGCGGATCATGTTGGTAGTGTATTTCTCGTCCCAGCTGACGATGAACCCGTCCGCCAGCGCGATTGCTGTCCGGGCGTAAGCCTCGGCCGATTGCATCATGTCCGCCCCAGCCTTGGTAGAAGCGATACCTGCGATTGCCATCCAGTGCCCGCCCGGGGTCACCTTCTTCGTCGCGAACATCGCGTGGCCCCGCACATTCATCACGTACGGATTGCAGTCCCAGAACGCGGTGAGCGCGCGCTGGTCGTCCGTCATCGTTTCCTTCACGTCGTGCGTTTCCTTCAGATCGCGGTAATAGCGACTGGTCTTGACTGTGTCGAAGGCGAAGGGGGGCGCCGGCTTGAACTGGGCCGCCGAGTCCAGCACGAATGGGCGTATCTTGCCCCAGTTCGGCTCGACCGCGTCCATGTACGCCGGTGGCGTGGGCTGCCACCGTCCGGAGGCCGTCGTCACCGTGTACTTCGGCATGCCGCGCGTCTGGAGGAAGTTGTCCTTCTTTGCCCAGGCGAGGATGTGCTTCGCCACAGTGTCGCCGTAAGCGATCGAGCGATTGTAAATCGAGTCGGGCATCTCCGTCGTCCGGTACCGCTCGTCCATGGCCTTCTGCAGTGAATCCATCCGCGCGCTGGAGAACGTCAGCGCCTTGCCGACCGTCATGAAGGCGTGAACGCTCGAGAGCGGGAGGTAGTACTGCGAGTGGGGCGCGGGGACCGGCACAGGCGTCAGTCCATTGAGCTGTCCCGCGAAGCTGCGGTACTTCGAGTCGTAGTCCGGGCGAAGAGCTTCATAGGCCGCGATGCTCGCGTACGCGTACGTCCTGCTCGCCTGCGGCGGACTGAAGATGTCGTACACGATGACATTGGTCAGGTCCTGCATCGCCGCGTGCAACGTGTTGGGATCGGGGGGCTGCGTGCGATAATCGCCGCCGCTGCGCCCACATCCCACGAACAAAATTGCCGGAAGCGCTGACAGAAGAATTCTCGTTCTCATCGCTGGCCCTCCACTCCTGCCCGCACCCCGTTCGCACGGAAGATGAGCGGACGATCGTTGTTGCGTGAGACGATGTAAATGTTCCCCTTGCGGGTGTGAACGCGCTGTATGTCGCGGGCCTGTCCGGGAACGAAGAACCCGCTCTCCAACTCCCTCACCGGAGTGAAGTGGCCCTTGCCGTCGCCGCGCAGGTAGACGCCGTATCCGGCGCTCATCTTCCCGATCTCCGGTTTGACACCATCGAAGTTACCCGCCATGAGCAAGTCCGGCTT
>JAYWBE010000401.1:0-3315 GCA_043781715.1 Gemmatimonadaceae bacterium | reverse complement strand
GAACATGCCGATGAATTCTGCTGCGAAGTGGCGCCACGCGTCCCGCATTTGCTGCCCCCTGGTTCCTGCCGAGTGATGGGGCCGCGGCGCGTGAGATCTCTAGATCACCCGGCGCAATACGAGCGCGGCATTTATTCCGCCGAAGCCGAAGGAGTTCGTGAGAATGTGCTCCACGCGTTCCTTCCGCCCGGTTCCCGGCAGAAAGTTAAGATCGCAGGCCTTGTCCGCAACCTGCAGGTTGACGGTGGGTGGCAGCCATTCGCGCTCGATCGCAAGCGCGCATATCGCCGTCTCGATCGCGCCCGATGCGCCCAGTGCGTGGCCGTAGTACCCCTTGGTTCCACTCATCGGAATCCTGTACGCGCGATCGCCCAATACCTGCTTGATCGCCATCGTCTCGGTCGAGTCGTTGAGCGGCGTCGAGCTTCCGTGGGTGTTGACATAGCCGATCTCGCCGGCGGACACATTGGCATCATCGAGCGCCAGCCGCATCGATCGCGCCGCCTGCGAGCCGTCGGGGCGCGGAGCCGTCATATGGTGCGCGTCGTTCGTCGTGCCGTAACCCGCGACCTCGGCGTAGATCTTGGCACCCCGCGATTTCGCTCTCTCATACTCCTCGAGAACGAGAACAGCGGCTCCCTCGCCCATCACGAATCCGTCGCGATCCTTGTCGAACGGGCGAGAAGCCATCTCCGGCTCCTCGTTGCGCGTCGACATCGCGCGGATGAGCGCGAACGCTCCGAAGCAGAGCGGGGCGAGGGGAGCCTCGGCGCCGCCCGCGATCATCACATCGGCGTAGCCATCGCGTATCTGCCTGAACGCGTCGCCGATCGCAATCGTTCCGGACGCGCAGCTCATGGCGTTGGTCGAGTTCGGGCCCATGACGCCGAGCTCGATCGCAATGTTGCAGCTCGCGGCACCACCGAATACCGCGAGCGCGAGCGTCGCGTCCACCGCCCGCAATCCTTGTGTGAGATAGACCGCAAGCTGGCCTTCCGCGTAGCTGATCCCACCCAGAGCCGTCCCCATGTTGGCTCCGATGCGCTCCCGGTCTTCCTTCGCGAGGTCGAGATCCGCATCGGCGAGGGCCATCTGCGCGCCGACCACGGAGAACTGCGCGAACCGATCGAGCCGCCTGGCGCGCTTGTTGTCGAGGTGGTCGGTCGGAACGAAGTCGTTGACCTCCGCCGCGTTGTGACTGCGAAACTCCGAAGGATCGAACCGAGTCAGTGACCGAACCGCTGAGCGCTGTCGCTCGAGTCCCGACCAGAAAGGATCGAGCGTGGTTCCGATCGGAGTGATTGGGCCGATACCGGTTATCACAACTCTGCGCCGCTTCACCTGTCTCCTCGATTCACGATCAATTCACTGTTAATTGTTTGTTGCGTGATTGTTTGTTGCGCGCTCGGCGACGTCCGCCAGTCCCGCCAGTGTGCGGGACGCGATGCCGTGCACGAATACCGGACCGATCACGTACATCGCCGCCCACATTCCAATCAACGGAACCCGCGGCCCATCCCATACGTGCAGGATTCGTACGTCCGTGCCGCCCGGCGCTGGGGTGAATGTCCATTCGACGTCCATCCCCTTGGTGATACCCCCGACGTGCCGAAAGCGGATCGACGGCTTTGCCCTGTTCACCGACATCTCCGATAGCCACCACGTCGGCCAATTGGCCCGAAGCGGTCCCTTCGAGGTATCGATGATCTGAAACGGGCGATAGGCGGACATCTCCACCAGCCCGCCACCATCGGCGCACCGCTCCCGAAATCGCACGTATCGGTAGTGGGAAAGATGTTCCGGCCAGCTTTCCACGTTACTCGCTAATTCAAATATCGTTCCCAGGGGGGCGCGAATGAGTCGCTCGTCGATTGTCTCCATCGGGCGTCCAAGCGGCATCGGCCCGAGATCGAGCGGACGCGCGAGATCGCTGGTCATCGATGCGCTGGCGCCCAGCTCGTCGTAACCCGAAATGCGCGGCGGCGATGAGCCACCGGTCTCCGCGCAATCGCCTCGTGTACTGTATCCGCAAGCTCCTCGGGTGTGAAACCCCGCATCACGGAGACGACACCGTCGTGGCGGCTAACGGCATGAAATCGAAGGGGAAAAGACAGGAGCCACAGCCCGACGGCCGCGATCCAGCTCCGTCTGAGGTCGCTCACGACCACGCGCACCCGCGCGACGCGATCCATCTCGCGCAGCAGCTGCGCTGCCTCCCTGCCCGCGAAGTGATGCAGAACCTGCGAGCACATCACGATGTCGATGCTGTTGTCGGGGAATGGGAGACGCAGCGCGTCGGCGCATACGGAAAAGTCGACCGACGTTCGACTGGCGGACGCGAGCTCGAGCGCCGAATCGAGGCCGATTGTGGTCAGGTCGACGCCGGTCCGGCGCGCTTCCTCTCTCGCGCGGCAGGGAATGTCGCCGAGTCCGGTGCCGACATCGAGCAGCGTCGCGTCGCGCGGCACCTCCTTCAACGCTTCCCTCACTTCGTCCAGAGCCGAGCTCATTCCGCCGAACAGAGCGTTGGCGCGCGCCACGTCGGCGAGCGAGCGCGTTACTATTCTCGGATCGACATCCGGCGAGTCGAGTATCTCGACGCCTCTCATTCGCCGTGGCGTCAGTATGTCACGCACCGTACTAATGCTCCAGCTGGGCGTAGCCGCCGCGGTAATAGAGGAGCGGCGACCCGCTCTCCACGCGCGTCGCTTCAACTTCGCCGAGGATGATCGTGTGGTCGCCTCCATCGTGCAGGGCGAACCGCCGGCACTCGATCACGCCGAGCACGTCGTCGAGAATCGCGTACCCATTCGACGACCTGGTGAAGCCGACGCCCTCGAACCTGTCGATGTCGATGATCGAAAAGCGGCGGGCGATCTGCTCCTGTCTGGCGGATAGAATGTTGACGGCGAATCCCGGCGCGATAGTGAGCGCCTGGTACGCCGAGGCGTTCTTCTCGATGCAGACGAGTACGAGCGGCGGCTCCAGACTCACTGAGCAGAATGCGCTCACGGTCATCCCCTGGTCGGATCCATCCGCGCCTTTCGTCGTCACTACCGTCACACCGGAAGGAAACCTGCCGAGTACCGCCCGAAATTCGTCTGGGTTGACGCTCAAGTTCTGAATGCCGGAGAAATGAAGAGATTGAAGAGAAAGCGCGGACTCAGCACGACGCTCGGAGGAATGAAATCTCCCGCCACGCCAACCAGCAGGTCCGCCATGTCCTTACGCCGCGACAAAACCTTGGCCGCGTTGTTCAGGAAATATGGGTGCGCGATGGCCATGCCGACGATTCGCTCGAGCTTCCATTTGCCG
>JAYWBE010000400.1:0-3319 GCA_043781715.1 Gemmatimonadaceae bacterium | reverse complement strand
CCCGGCGGCTCTTCGTACAGCGCCCGATGGGCGCCGCCAGGCATGAGCGCGCCCCCTTCGGGCGACGTGATTGCGCTCGAGTCGCTCGATCTCGACATCGGCGCGGGTGAATTCTTCGGGCTGCTCGGGCCGAACGGCGCCGGCAAGACGACTGCGATCGGGATTCTCACCACGCGCGTGCGCCCCACGTCGGGGAAGGCGATCGTCGCCGGTGCGGACGTGGTGGAAGATTCGGTGCGCGTCCGCCAGACGATCGGGGTCGTTCCACAGCGGCCGAATGCCGATCTGAGCCTCAACGTGCTCGAGAACCTCCAGTTCCACGCCGCGTACTTCGGCATTCCGTTCGAAGTCTCGACCAAGCGTGCGTACGAGCTGCTCGAGCGCCTGGGCCTCTCCGAGAAGGCGGGCGCGAAGATGGCGGAACTGTCGGGCGGGCAGCAGCAGCGGCTCATGATCGTGCGCGCTCTGATGCACGAGCCGGACATCATCTTCCTCGACGAGCCGACGGTGGGGCTCGATCCGCAGGCGCGCCTCGACCTGTGGGACATTCTGCTCGATCTGCACAAGCGCGGGCGCACGATCGTGATGACGACGCACTACATGGACGAAGCGGATCGTCTCTGCGACCGGCTCGCGATCATCGATCATGGCAAGCTGCTGGCGCTCGACACTCCCCGAGCGCTCAAGGCGAAGGCGCCGGGCGGCACGCTGATCGAATTGGTGCTGGACGGTGACGCGCATCCGGCAGCGGAGATCGCCGAAACCATAGACGGAGTCAGCAGGGTAGAAGCACAGGACGAAATACTCCGCGCGCGCAGCAGTCGCGGCGGACAGATTCTGCCGGCGCTGATTGAAGCGGCCGAGACTGCGGGGCGAACGGTGACGGACATCCACCTTCTGCAGCCGAGTCTCGAGACACTGTTCGTGTCGCTGACGGGAAGGAAGCTCGTATGACCGCCGCCGAAATGGCCGCTTCGCGGGCGGAGGTGCGTGCGTCGTCTATTTTCATGGCGCTCCTGCGCCGCGACATGCGCGTGGCGCGCCGCGAGCTCCCTTTTTTCCTGCTGCGCACGACGATGCAGCCGCTGATGTTCGTGATCGTGTTCGGATATCTGCTGCCCAAGATGGGATTCATGGGGCGCGGGTACACGACGGCGCTACTGCCGGGGGTGCTGGCGATCAGTCTCACGTTCTCCAGCATTCAGTCGGTGGCGCTGCCGATGGTGCAGGATTTCGGGTGGACGAAGGAGATCGAGGATCGACTGCTGGCGCCCCTTCCGATCTGGATGGTGGCCGCCGAGAAGATCGTCTCCGGCGTGCTGCAGGGAATCGTCTCGGCTCTGTTCGTGTTGCCGGTGGCGCGGCTGATCATGGGGCCGATTCCGAATCTCAGTTTCGGGCACTTCGGTGATGTGCTGCTCATCACGATACTTGGCGCGGCCGCGTTCTCCTCGCTCGGATTGTTTCTTGGCACCGCGATCCAGCCGCAGCAGATCGGCCTCTTGTTCGGCGTGATCCTGGCGCCGATGATCTTTTTTGGCTGCGCGTATTATCCGTGGCAGGGCCTGAGCACGGTGCCGATCATGAAATACGCGGTGCTTATCAATCCGTTGGTGTACGTGGCGGAGGGGATGAGGGCGGCTCTCACTCCCGCTGCGCCTCACATGCCGCTAGGCATCGTGATAGTCGCACTCATTCTCATCACCGGGCTCTTTTGGACCCTGGGGATGAGGTCGTTCATGAAGCGGGCGGTAGGATAGTGGCTGGCTCAGCGTCGATGGTGAGGAGTGGGCCGGGCAAACCGGTGTTACCGGCGGATATCGTGGAGATATCGATAGTGATGCCGTGTCTCAACGAGGCCGACACGCTAGCGGTGTGCATTAGGAAGGCGCTGGCGGCGATCGAGGAACATGGAATAAGTGCAGAGATCATCGTCGCGGACAATGGCTCGACGGACGGCTCGCAGCGGATCGCCGAGTCGCTCGGCGCACGGGTTGTGCCTGTGACGATGCGCGGCTACGGCAGCGCCCTCATGGGTGGCATCGAGGCGGCGCGCGGTCGCTTCATACTCATGGGCGACGCCGATGACAGCTATGACTTCGGTGAGGTTCCAAAGTTTCTCGACAAGCTGCGTGAAGGTTATGACATGGTGCAGGGCTGTCGTCTTCCGGCGGGGGGTGGAACCGTATTGCCCGGGGCCATGCCTGGCCTCCACAGGTGGTGGGGGAACCCGATGTTCTCGGCGCTCGCGCGTCATTGGTTCAACGTGCAGGTCAACGATGTTTATTGTGGCCTCCGCGGATTCACGAAGGAATTCTATACAGGTCTGAGACAGCGCTGTATCGGGATGGAGTTTGCCACCGAGATGATCATCAAGGGCAGTCTCTATGGTGCGCGTATCGCAGAGGTCCCGATCACCTTGCATCCGGACGGAAGGCTCGCCCATCCGCCGCATCTGCGGACATTTCGGGACGGGTGGCGCACGCTCCGCTTTTTTCTGCTCTACAGTCCCCGCTGGCTTTTCCTGATTCCGGGGATGGCGCTGATTGTTCTTGGTTTGGCCGGGTATGCGATCGGACTGCCGGGCGTCCGATTTCGCGGGATTCACTTCGATGTTCACACTCTTCTTTTCGCGAGCCTCGCCATCATCTGCGGCTATCAATCGATTCTCTTTTCTGTGTTCACGAAGGTGTTTGCGATCAGCGAGGACCTGTTGCCTCCGGATCCGGTTCTCACGCGAGCCTTTCGTGTGATAAAGCTCGAGACGGGGCTCGCCGTCGGGGCGGGGGCAATGGTGGTTGGCGGGTATTTCCTCTTCGACGCGCTCGCGATCTGGCGCGCGACAGGTTTTGGAGATCTGCAGTACGCCGTCACGATGCGATGGGTCATCCCCGGTGTCACGCTCGTGGCGCTTGGATTCGAGACGATTCTCGCCAGCTTTTTTTTGAGCCTACTTGGGATGCGAAGGCGTTGAGTGGGTGTATTCGCGAACGCAGTCGGTTATTTACATGGCAGAGGTATCCTCCATCGCAGGGTCACGGCGTTGGCGTCAGCAATCGCCCCCCTGCTACCCAAGTCGGCACGCGTGCTCGACGTTGGATGCGGAGATGGTTTGCTGGACCAGGCCCTTCTCGACATGCGGCCCGATCTCCGAATTGAAGGAGTGGATGTGCTGGTTCGAGCCGGCACTCCGATCCCGGTCCGCGAATTTGACGGATGGCAACTACCGTTTGCGGATGGGGAATACGATGTGGCAATGGCCATCGATGTTTTTCATCATGCGGCCGACGGCGAAGCATTGATGGGGGAGATGAAGCGG
>JAYWBE010000399.1:0-3329 GCA_043781715.1 Gemmatimonadaceae bacterium | reverse complement strand
GCCAAAGTGTTGCGGGACGGTTCTCACATCGACGTCGGCCAGATCCGTTTGCGGGTATCCCACACGCCCGGCCACACCCCGGAGCACCTGACTTTTTTCGTATCCGATCTGGAGCGCGGCGAGGATCCTGTCGGTGCGCTTACGGGCGACTTCGTCTTTGTGGGAGACGTCGGACGGCCCGACCTCCTCGAGCTCGCCGTTGGCGCCAAGGGAACGATGGAAGGCTCCGCGCGGGAGTTGTTCCGATCTCTCGGGAAGATGAAAGCAGAGCCAGACCATCTACAGATCTGGCCCGGCCACGGGGCAGGGTCCGCGTGCGGCAGGTCGCTCGGCTCGATGCCGCAATCGACGCTCGGGTACGAGAAGCTTTTCAACTGGGCGTTTCGCGACATGAGCGAGAAAGAGTTCGTCACGAAAGTCCTCGAGGATCAGCCGGTGCCGCCACGCTATTTCGCGGTCATGAAGCGCGTGAACCGTCTCGGCGCTGAGCGAGAAACAAGCCCGGAGCCTGTATACGCGGGATTGGGGGAGCTCGAGAGAGCGCTCGAGAACGGCGCGACCGTAATCGACACGCGGCCGGCAGCGAAGTTCGCGGCCGGACACGTGCCGGGAACGCTGAACATTCCCCTCGGCAAGTCGTTCCTCAACTGGAGCGGCGCGCTCGTTCTGGAGGACCGGGACTTCTACATCGTCACCGAGGCGGAGAGTGATGACGCGGTGAAGCTCATACTCGGCGACCTGAGCAAGGTCGGCCTGACGCGTGTGTGCGGCGTTTTCCAGGCTGACGTTCTAGAGGAGTGGAAATCACGTCGCGGAGTGCTGGAGGAGGTCTCGCAGCTGGAGGCGTCGGGCCTCAACACGCTCGCCGGCAAGAATGGTCTTCAGGTGGTCGACGTGCGGAGCCCCGAAGAATGGAGAAAAGGCCACTTGCCGGGCGCGATTCACATTCCGCTCGCGCAATTGCCTGATCGGATCGGCGAACTAGACGCTTCCGCCCCAATCGTGCTCCACTGCAAGGGAGGAGGCAGATCGTCGATTGCGACGAGCTTTCTTCAGTCGCGGGGACTGCCCAACGTTTCCAATCTCGCGGGCGGATTCGACGCGTGGGTCGCGCAGGGGTTCGAAGTCGAATCCGGTAAGCCTGCGTCGTCCTCAAGTGGACGCCGGAAGAGTTAGAGGCAAGACGGCGCGCCGATGAGTCACCCGGTTTTTATAAGGGCGGGAATGCGCGGCCGGCCCCGCGTAGAAGAAGGGCCCGTAAGCTGGAAGGAGCGGCTCGAGGCACTGCGCTACGTCCCCGCGCTGTTCCGGCTGATCTGGCGCACCCACCGCGGCTACACGACCGCGATGATTGTCCTGCGCGTCGCGCGGTCGGTCGTGCCAGTCATGACCTTCTGGGTCGGCAAGCTGATCCTCGACTCGGTGATCGCGGCAAAAGCGGCGCACGGATCACTCTCGCAGGTGTGGCGTTATCTGGTGCTGGAGCTCGCGATCGTTCTCATGGGAGAGATCCTCGCGCGGGCGTCGTCACTCATCGAGAGCCTGCTCGGCGATCTGTTCTCGAACGCGATGAGCGTCCAGCTCATGGAGCACGCGGCGAAGCTCGATCTGGCGCAATTCGAGGATCCGGAATTCTACGACCATCTCGAGCGGGCGCGACGGCAGACCGTCGGACGTATCGCGCTTCTCAGTCTCCTGCTCTCGATGTCGCAGGATGCCCTCACCCTGCTCACGCTGGCGGGAGCGCTCATCGCGTACAATCCGTGGCTGCTGCTGCTGCTCGCCGTCGCCGTGATTCCGAGCTTCCTCGGCGAAACCCACTTCGCGTCGCTCGGCTACTCGCTCCTGTTCCGCTGGACACCGGAGCGCAGGCAGCTCGACTACCTCCGCTATGTCGGCGCGAGCGACAAGACGGCGAAAGAGGTCCAGATGTTCGGCCTGGCGCCGTGGCTCACCGAGCGCTACCGCGATCTCTCCCAGAAGTTCTACGAGGAGAACCGAAGCCTCTCCATACGGCGCGGAGTCGTCAGCGCCCTGCTCTCGATATTGGGCACCGTCGGCTACTACTCGGCGTACGTCGTCATTCTGATCCGCGCCGTCAAGGGCGACATCACCATCGGAACACTGACCTTCCTCGCCGCGTCCTTCGGGCGGGGACGCGATGTCATTCAGAACATCCTGCTCTCCGCGAGCAACGTGGCGGAGCAGGCGCTGTACTTGAGAGACCTGTTCGTGTTTCTCGAAATGCGGCCCACGATCGAGTCGCCGCCGAACGCGAGACTGGTGCCCGCGAAGATTCAATCCGGATTCGTTTTCGAGAACGTTGGATTTCGCTACCCGGGAAGCGAGCGGTGGGCTATCCGGAACGTCGATCTCGAGCTAAGGCCGGGCGAGTGCGTCGCTCTGGTCGGCGAGAATGGCGCCGGCAAGACGACCATCACCAAGCTTCTGGCTCGCCTCTACGATCCCACGGAAGGGAGGATCACGCTCGAGGGAGTCGATCTCAAGGAGTACGACCTGGCGAGTCTCAGGCACGCGATCGGCGTCATCTTTCAGGATTTCGTGCGCTACGATATGCGGTTCGACGAGAACATTGGCGTAGGCGAGATAGACTCCGTGCGCGCCGACCTTGACAAGAACAACGGAACGCCGCAAGCGATCACCGCTGCCGCGGAGAACTCGCTCGCGGCTTCACTCCTCCCCCGCTTCTCGAAGGGATACCAGCAAATGCTGGGCAGAAGATTCGAGGATGGCGTCGATCTGTCGGGAGGCGAATGGCAGAAGATCGCGCTGGCGCGCGCCTATATTCGCGACGCGCAGGTGCTGATACTCGACGAGCCTACCGCCGCGCTGGACGCGCGCGCCGAGTACGAAGTGTTCCTGCGTTTTTCCGAGCTTGTTGCCGGGCGGATGGCAATCCTCATCTCGCACCGCTTTTCCACGGTTAGAATGGCCGATCGGATCATCGTGCTCCGGCACGGCAAGGTCGAAGAGCAGGGCTCACACGAAGACCTGCTCGCAAAGGGCGGGCTTTACGAGGAGCTGTTCGCTATGCAGGCCGCGGGGTACCGCTAGGCTGGTGGCGGGCAGGCTTACTTCCAGAAACAAATAAAAGAACGGGATCCGAGGTTTCGGAGGCGTAGTTGCCATTCAAACAACCGCAGAGCCTCTACGGACTCAGGTATTTCCGGAACCACCCGAGAGATTCGTTCCACCACAGCCGCTGGTTCTGCGGCTTCCCGATCCAGTGCCCTTCGTCCGGAAAGTCGATCAGACGGCTCGGCACACCCTGACGCTGCAGCGCCGTGAACAGCGAGAGACCTTCCGTA
>JAYWBE010000398.1:0-3343 GCA_043781715.1 Gemmatimonadaceae bacterium | reverse complement strand
GTTCCACCGTAGTCGAGATATTGAAAGTTCTCCCGTACATAATCGAATCTTTGTCTTGATCCACCGATCGAAGAAGAATAGTTGGTGATATACTCGCTGCCTGCCAGCACACTTATGTCATGCGTTTGATTATTCTTGGCATAATTCAGGGTGTTGTTCCAGGTGACAGTAGTTTCCTGCCCTCTGTCTTCATTCAACCCGGTTGGACGATTTTGACGACCGGTTCCCTGGTCTAACGCGCTCCCTCCTCCATTATTGTCGCCGAAGTTCTGGTTGAAGGCTTTGTTGTGTCTCAAGTTCAAATCCAGCCCAAGATTGCTCTTGAATCGTAGAGCGTCCAAAAGAGCGTATTCTGCGTAAATATTGCCGAAAGTCTTGAAGTTGTTTCTCTTGTCATTGGTGAAAAAGGCCAGGGCAACCGGGTTGGCGCTAAACTCATATCGATTGTTGTTGTTGTCCCACGGCGTCACGAAAAAAGGCAAATCGGTAAAAGGGTCTTTCGCGGAATAAGTAGGATCACCTGGATTCTTAAAAACAGGTATGACAGGAGGCCTGATCAGGGCATGACGGATAATTCCAGGTGCATCTCCCTTTGAGGAAAGCTTGTCTTGGTTGGCATAGGAAAGCAGGAGATTGGTGCCAACCTTGAATCGTTCGGTCAAGCCTGCGTTGATGTTCGTCCTGAAATTGAAGCGCTGATATCCGTCATTCGCGTAAATCACAATGCCATCCTGCTTGTTATATCCACCCGAAAGCAGGTATTGCACCTTGTCACTGCCTCCACTCGCGGTCAGCTGCAGGTTTTGGGATTTTCCCGACGTGAATAACTGATCCAACCAATTGGTATTAGCCAAATCAGTCCGGCTCTTGTCGACAGTATACGGGTTCGTGCCGGTGTACCCGGAATTGTTCCAGGCTTCCTCCATTTTATTCATATACTGAGTGGAATTCAGCATAGTGGGGAGATTGGTAGCCCGCTGGATACCACTATAGTAGCTGATGTTTAAATTGGATTTCCCTTTTTCTCCGGTCTTCGTAGTAATCACAATGACGCCGGCAGAAGCCCTGGAACCATAAATAGAAGCAGCAGACGCATCCTTGAGCACAGTATAGGATTGTACATCTTCAGGATTCAAAAAGGAGATATCGCGACTAGGCACTCCGTCTATTATAAAGAGCGGACTGTTGTTACCTATAGTTCCCTCGCCACGGATACGAATACTGATTTCCTCTCCCGGCGCACCGGTGCTTTGTGTAACCTGCAAGCCGGCAACCTGGCCCTGTAACGCCTGCGCCACATCCGCAACCCTTCGCGACTCCACATCGGCCGCATTTACTGTGGCGACGGCGCCGGTTATGCTCGACTTCTTTTGAGTGGTGTATCCAACGACCACCACTTGGTCGAGAACCGCCGCCCGCTTCTCGAGCGCGAACGCCACCGAGACCGTCGCTCCGTCCGCCACGTTAACGATTAGCGGTACCGACCCGTAGCCGATCCGGCGGGCACGAATGGTGTGCGTTCCCGCGGGGACGCCGCTGATTGTGAACGTACCGTCATCACGAGTGATTGTCCCGAGTCGGGTCCCTTCGACCACGACATTGACGCCAGCGAGCGGCTGTCGGGTCGCGCTGTCGATGACCTGCCCGGTGATGGTGCCCGTTGGCTGCTGCGCGCCGAGGGGAGTAAGGGAGGCTGCGGCGCAGAAGAAGGCACCAGCAAGCGGGAGAAGGAGGCGACGGGCCATTATCATGAGAGAGCTGCCCTCTACAGGGTCGGCAGTGTGAGGCAGGCCTCGTTCATTGCAGATGAAGAACGAGGAAGTCTTGGTGACCCATAATCCGCCCCGAAATATGAAATGTCAAGCGTTGCCGGTGGGCCCAGAATGGACCCAGAATGGACCCAGTCTGCCTATTTGCTGACATCCATCAGGAGCGATTCAATGCCGGAGGTTGGAGACAACATCACGACGCGTGTACCAGCCGCTCGAGCGCACTTGTTCGGCGAAGATGGCCGCGCCATCTCCGCCAAACTCTAAGTGGGACGCGGACTGCGAGCCTACATCTTTGTCGAAGGGACCGGAACCATGATGTGCGCGTAGGGTGTGCCCTTCCACATCACCCACGGACCTCCGCTCTGGCGGGTGGTGGGTATCCCCTCCAATGCTCTCGGTTCGGTCACGAGGAGCATGATGTGCGGGGAATCAAATCCCCACTCGTTGTCAGCGGTCGCCTTCGTAGCAAACGGGTCCGTGTTGCTGCCGTACGTCCCCCTGCCAGGTGCTGTCATGTAGCCGATGCCAGCGTGCGAGACCTTGGGCGTGCCCTTGGTCATGACGGCGCCCATGAAATTCATCCACTGGTCATCTATGCACATGGGATCGTTCCCTTTTGTGATCGGGAAATCGGGAAGACAGGTCCACCCATTCGTGCCGGCACGGAGCGTTGTCATCTGACCGCCTTCGGTGGCGGGCCAATCCATGATGGTAGCCTTTCCCGAAATGGAACGCGGCGCTGCAGTCATAGCATTGGCGATCTTCTGCCCCTTCGTCTTTTTTCCTTGCGACAGGGCTTGGCTGCCAGGAATGGTCAGGAGCATTGCGAGCCCGACGAGCGTTACAGTGCGGTGCATACGATTCTCCACGAAGGTTGATGCCGCGACGACGGGTCGCCCAAGCGCCCCATGGCGCCCGCCCGGCGTGGGGACAATGTTCCATCCGCACGCCGTCAGCGATCCAACATACCGTCAACGCTCCCACATACAATAGTGATTGTGGGTCCCGACAGGTTCCGCGAGCAGGTAGTCTTCAGTCGCACTTCGCCGTTACAGAGCTGAGACACGGCACAAGTCACTAACTCGCCGCGCGAATCGTCAATTGGTTGACACGTTTCCCGTGCGCCGATAGGTTGCAAGCAAGAGCGTGATCAAGCGCTCCATCCAATCAACGATCGCAAAATGATCCTCATCGCTCACCGCTTCACGAATAAGATGCTCGGCGCCGCAATTAATTGCGGTGACGGGACGCGTGGCGCGCGACGGCGACGGGGTTAACACACCTGCTACTTGCCAAGATTCGCCCCCGCGTCCTGGATCGATGCGGGGGCGTTTTCGTTTTTGAATCATCGGTGAGGGCGAATCTGACGACCGTCAGAAACGCTCCGCCCTGAATGGAGGATAGATGAGGAAGTATTACCTGCTGGTGAGCGACTTCGATCAGACCTTGAGCTTCAACGATTCCGGGCTCGTCCTGGCCGAGATGCTCGGCATTCCTGGTTTTCAGGAGAAAGTCGCCAACCTTTCGCGCCTCAACCTGGTGCAGTCGGGCGCGGAGCTCACGTATCTGCT
>JAYWBE010000397.1:0-3354 GCA_043781715.1 Gemmatimonadaceae bacterium | reverse complement strand
CGACAACCGGGCAGTCTGCTTCCTCGATCGCCATGACTGGAAGGACGGGACTGAGCGGGGAGTGGACGTGAATGATGTCGTACTGCCCGAGGCTGAATACGCGCCGGAGGTTCTTTCTCAGCTCGAGTCCCCACGTAAATCGCGCCTGCGATCCATTCGCGTACACCGGCTGGCTCTTGCCGATGCGAATGACGTGGGGCTCCTCCCGCGCACCGGGCATGTTTGAGGTGATGATGTCGACGTGGTGTCCGTAGCGGCGCGCTTCGCGGGCGAAGAAGTGTACGTGCTCGCAGATGCCGCCGAGGTGCGGGTAGTAGTACTCCGTGACGAGCGCGATTCTGAGCGGGCGCGCATGCTGGTTGCGCGCCATCGGGAGCGAGCCCGCCGGCATCAGCTCGATGCGGCGCGAGTGCGCGAGCTTACGCGTCAAGAGCGGCATGTGCAGCGGCTAAGCGCGCGATTGGAACTCTGAATGGTGAGCACGATACATAATCGAGACCGAGCGAATGAAAGAAAGAAATGGAGCGCGGCTCGCCGCCGTGCTCCCCGCAAATCCCCAGCTTGATCTTAGGACGAACTCGTCGTCCATCCTCAACAGCGATCCCTACGAGTCTACCCACCCCTTCGGTGTCAAGCACCTGGAACGGATCCTCTGCAAAAATACCCCGATCAATGTAAGAGGGAAGGAACCGGCCCGCATCATCGCGGCTGAGCCCGAGTGTAGTCTGCGTCAAGTCATTTGTTCCAAATGAAAAGAATTCGGCCGACTGCGCGATCTGGCCAGCGGTGAGCGCGGCGCGCGGTAGCTCGATCATCGTCCCGATCAAATACGGGATCTTTTCTCCCATTGCGCCGAGTACGCGCTCGGCCACGTCCTCGATTATCGCGCGCTGATTGTCGAATTCCTTCACCGTCGCGACGAGCGGAATCATGATCTCCGGTTTGACCACGATGCCGCGCCGCATCGCGCGCACCGCCGCTTCAAGAATCGCCCGTCCCTGCATTTCTGTAATCTCCGGGTAAGAAATCCCGAGCCTGCAGCCGCGGTGCCCGAGCATGGGATTTGTCTCACGAAGAGACTCTATGATGCGATTCAGGGCGGCGCGGGGGATGTCGAGAGTGCGAGCAAGGAGCTTGGCCTCCTCTCCCCCGTGCGGAAGAAACTCGTGCAAGGGCGGGTCCAGCAGCCGGATTGTGACCGGCAATCCATCCATCGCCTCGAAGATTCCCTCAAAATCCGCGCGTTGCATTGGCAGCAGTTTGTTGAGTGCGCGCCTCCGCCCACCTTCCTCGCGCGCCACGATCATCTCGCGCATTGCCGTGATCCGGTCGCCCTCGAAGAACATGTGCTCGGTTCTGCACAAGCCGATGCCTTCGGCGCCAAAGCTGCGCGCAATGCGCGCGTCGCGCGGAGTGTCGGCGTTGGCGCGCACTCGGAGGGTGCGAACTTCGTCGGCCCAGCCGAGCAGCTCGGCGTACGCCTGGTAGAGGGGTGCCTGGGCGCGAGCGAGAGTCCCGTTCGTCACACGCACGACCTCGCTCGGGATCGTCGCCAGATCACCAGCGAAGACGCGGCCCGTCGCGCCATCGAGCGTCAGCCAGTCGCCCTCGGCGACGTCAGTTCCGTTGACGCTGAAGCATTTGCGCTCGAGATCGACGTGAATGTCCTTGCAGCCGACGATGGCGCATTTTCCCATCCCTCGCGCGACGACAGCGGCGTGACTCGTCATGCCACCACGCGCGGTGAGGACGGCGCGCGCGGCAACGATGCCGTGGAAATCTTCTGGGGTCGTCTCATCGCGGACCAGAATCACGTTCTCGCCGGCGAGCGCCCGCTGCTCGGCCGAATCCGGATCAAATACGGCTCGCCCGCTTGCGGCACCTGGGCTCGCCGGAAGACCGACGCAGAGAGGTGTTGCACGAATCGATGGGTCGATGATCGGATGAAGCAGCTGGTCGAGGTCCGCGGCCGGAACTCGCCGCACGGCTTCGATCTTGTCGATCAATCCTTCGCTTACCATGTCGCGCGCGATGCGCACGGCGGCGGCGGCGGTACGCTTGCCGGTGCGCGTCTGCAGGAGATAGAGCTTCCCGCGCTGGACGGTGAACTCGAGGTCCTGCATGTCGTGGTAGTGCCGCTCGAGCCGGTCCTGCGTATCCAGTAGCTCCTTGTACGCGCTGGGGAGCTTCTCCGCCATCTCGTCGATGTCGAGGGGAGTGCGGATTCCGGCGACGACATCTTCACCCTGTGCGTTGATCAGGAACTCGCCGTAGAAGCGCCTCTCGCCCGTCGACGGATTGCGCGTAAACGCGACACCGGTTCCGGAGTCATCTCCCAGATTGCCGAACACCATCGCGACGACACTGACCGCTGTTCCCAGATCTTCCGCGATCCCATTTACGCGCCGGTAATCCCGTGCCTTCTTGAGCATCCAGGATTTCCACACCGCTTCGATTGCGCCCCAGAGCTGCACTACGGGATCGCGCGGAAAGTCGGCGCCAGAGCGATTTCGGACGAGGCCCCTGTATTCCTCGACCAGAGTTTTCAAAATGCCCTCGCTGAGCTCGGCGTCCGAGGTCACGCCCTCGGTCATCCGCTTCGCTTTCAGCAGGTGCTCGAAGTCGTGGATCGAGACGCCGAGCACAACGTCCGAGTACATCTGGATGAAGCGGCGGAACGAGTCATATGCGAATCGCGCATTCCCGCTCTGCTCGGCGAGCCCTGTCACAGCGCGGTCGTTGAGACCGAGGTTGAGGATCGTCTCCATCATCCCCGGCATGGAGATGGGGGCGCCCGATCTTACGGAGACGAGCAGCGGATTCTTCGGATCACCGAACTTCTTGCCGGTAGCTTTCTCGAGCCGCGCCACGTTACCCTCGACCTCGGCGCGGAGCTTGTCGGAATACTTTCCGCTACCGAGGTACTCGATGCATTCGCTGCACCCGATCGTGAACCCGGCCGGGACGGGAACGCCGAGATTCGTCATCTCGGCGAGGTTCGCCCCCTTGCCGCCGAGGACGTTCGTCATGTCGCGCGTCCCCTCGGCGGATCCGTTGCCGAAGAAAAAGACCGACTGCGGCATTGGCGTCAGCAGCCACAGCCGAAACGGAGCTTCTCCGGGTCGGCAGGTGGTGGCGTGGGGTAGTCGCCGGAGAAGCAGGCGTGACAGAACCCCGATGGGCCACCAGGCACCGATTCGAGCATCCCGTCGAGCGTGAGGTATCCAAGCGTGTCGGCGCCCACCGCGGTCGTGATCTCGTCGATGCTCATGTTGGCCGCGATCAGCTCCTCACGAGTCGGCGTATCGATGCCGTAGTAGCACGGCCCCGTGACCGGTGACGAGCTAACACGCA
>JAYWBE010000396.1:0-10161 GCA_043781715.1 Gemmatimonadaceae bacterium | reverse complement strand
CCGCCCGCGGCACACAGGTGGATGACTACCACGGAACGAGCATCGCCGATCCGTACCGGTGGCTCGAGGACGTCGATGCGCCCGCGACGAAGGCGTGGGTAGAGGCCCAGAACAGGCTCACCGACTCCTTCCTGGCGACGATCCCGGAGCGACCGGCGATCAAAGCCAGACTCACAACGCTCTGGAATTACGCGCGGTATTCCGCTCCGTTCAAGGAGAACGGGCGGTATTTCTATCTCCAGAACACGGGACTCCAGAATCAGAGCGTGCTGCTCGTACAGGATGGCCGAAACGCTCCTCCCCGCGTGCTGCTCGACCCGAATACGTTCTCGAGCGATGGCACTGTAGCGCTTTCGGGAACGGCGGCATCGGACGACGGGCATTATCTCGCGTACAGCGTCTCGACCAGCGGCTCCGACTGGCAGGAGCTGCATGTCCGAGATGTAAACATCGGGGGGCGGGATCTCCCCGACACCGTGAAGTGGGTCAAGTTCTCGGGACTCTCGTGGACGCACGACAACAAGGGGTTTTTCTATTCGCGGTACGACGAGCCGACGTCGGGCAACAAGATGACCAACACCAACCGCAACCATAAGCTCTACTACCATCGGGTTGATCGGCCGCAGTCACGCGACGAGCTGGTCTACGATCGTCCCGACCAGCCCGACTGGCTGTTCGGCGGAACCGTCACCGACGATGGCCAATATCTGATCATCACGGTCTCGCAGGGAACCGACGTCCGCACGCGCCTCTACTTCATCGATCTCGACAACCCGGGCAAGCCGCAGATCGACAACCCAGTCGTCAGGCTGATCGACAAGCTCGACGCTGAATACTCGTTCGTGGGCAACAGGGGCACGAATTTCTACGTGCGCACCGACCGGAACGCGCCGAAGGGACGGATCATCGCCATCAGCATCGACAACCCGCGCGAAGAGCGCTGGAACACGATCATTCCCGAGAGCAAGGACGCTCTCGTGAGCGCGTCAATAGCCGGCAACGACATCGTCGCCAATTATCTCCAGGATGCGCACTCGAGCGTGCGCTTCTTCAGTGCTTCCCGCAATGACCCGCGCGACCAGAGACCGCGCGGACAGCCGGCGCAACAGCAGCCGCGCAACCCCGGAAGCGTCTACGATGACACCAGCACTGCTCCGCTCGTGCTGCGCGAGCGTGGCCAGGCCCTCGGCGGCGGATTCACTCAGCGCGGAGAGCTGCCGCTGCCAGGCATCGGAACGGTCGGCGAGATCCAGGGGCGCCAGGGCGACGACGAGATGTTCTACAGCTTCACTTCGTTCCTCTATCCCACCACGATCTACCGCTTCGACCTGAAGTCCCGGAAAAACGAGGTATACAGGGGGCCGAAGGTCGCGTTCGACCCGACGCCCTACGAAACCCAGCAGGTTTTCTACACGAGCAAGGATGGAACGCGGGTGCCGATGTTCATCACGTCGAAGAAAGGCATCCAGCTCGACGGAACGAACCCGACGCTCCTCTACGCATATGGCGGCTTCAACATCTCCATCACACCCGCCTTCTCGGCGGCCAACATCGCTTGGATGGAGATGGGCGGCATCTACGCAGTCGCCAATCTCAGGGGAGGCGGCGAGTACGGAAAGGATTGGCACGAGGGAGGGATGCTGGCGAAGAAACAGAACGTCTTCGACGATTTCATCGCGGCGGCGGAATACCTGATCAAGGCGAAGTACACATCGACTCCGAAGCTGGCGATCCGCGGCGGCTCGAACGGCGGACTGCTGGTGGGCGCAGTGATGACTCAGCGTCCCGAGCTCTTTGGAGCAACGCTGCCGGAAGTGGGAGTGATGGACATGCTGCGCTTCCAGAAGTTCACCATCGGATGGGCCTGGACTTCGGATTACGGATCGTCGGACAATGCGGAGCAGTTCAAGTACCTGCGCGCCTATTCCCCACTCCAGAACATCAAGCCCGGCACCTGCTATTCGCCGACGCTCGCCTTCACCGCGGATCACGACGATCGAGTCGTTCCCGGCCACACCTTCAAGTTCGTCGCTACGCTCCAGGCAGCTCAGGGCTGTGCCAACCCGATTCTCGTCCGGATCGAGACGAAAGCGGGGCACGGCGCGGGGAAGCCGACGACCAAGCAGATCGACGAGGCGGCAGACAGATTTGCATTCCTCGTCAAGGAGCTGCACATGAGGCCGACGCTCCAGTAGATGGAGACCTTTCTCGCCGGCGCGGACGCAGTAATCCTCGTTCTGCGTACCGCGCTGCTGTCGATAGCGGTCGTATTCGGCGCGATCTGCTTGCTCGATTGGGCGGTTCGCATGAGGAAAATCAGTCCCTTCAACGCCGTCGCGCGATTCTGTCGCTCGACGGTGGATCCCGTCATCGCGCCGATAGAGCGAAGAGTGGTTCGCGCCGGCGGAACTCCGGCCGCGGCTCCATTGTGGGCGCTCGCCGCAATCGTGATCGGAGGAATCCTGCTGCTCACCGTGCTGGACATGATTCGGCTCGAGGTAGTCAAATCCATCATCGCCTCGCAGGAAGGAGCTGCCGGAGTCTTCCACCTGCTGGTGAGCTGGACTTTCACGATTCTCAAGGCGGCGATTATCGTGAGGGTGATCAGCTCCTGGCTGCCGATCTCTCCCTACTCGAAATGGGTCAACTGGAGCCGCCGGCTGAGCGAGCCGATGCTCGCGCCCCTCCGGCGCGTCGTTCCCAACCTCGGTGGACTCGACATAACTCCGATTCTCGCGTACATACTGATCAACATCATCGAGTCGTTCCTGTTCCGCTTGATGTGAGCGATTTTGACGCGCATCGGCGAGGTGACGCGGTACGATTCTCGGTTCGCCTCCAGCCTCGAGCGTCGAAAAACGAGATCGTAGGTTTGCAGGGCGTCGCACTGAAGGTGCGCGTGACAGCTCCGCCGGTGGACGGATTGGCGAACGACGCTCTGATCGAGTTTCTTTCCAAAGCGCTCAAGACTTCACGGCGCAATGTGTGCATCGTGTCTGGCCACTCCTCGCGGACGAAGGTAGTCGAGATCAGCGAGGCGGATCTGAAATCGGTTCAACGCCTTGCTGACTGAGGAAAACTCCATAGTGGTAAAAGTGATTCTCGTCGGCACTGATGTGGCGCTGCTCGAAGGGCTCGCGCAGACACTGATTGGATTTGGACATGAGGTTTTGCTGGCGGCAACGATTGGCGATGTCGGAGGTGCGCTCAACGGAGATCTCCCGGCGATAGCCGTCGTCTCCTCTGAAGCGCTCGAGAATGGAGGGCCTGGCGCCACACTTCCTCTCCCGCCCGGCGGGGCGATCATCATTTACGGGAAAACGCACGGCGAGCGGCCATTCCTCGCCCAGAAGCTTCAGCGGGCGACGCTCGCACATCTGGTTCTCCCGCTGGAACGCCATAGGCTCATAGCCCTCGTGCAATCGTTCGAGAGCCGATCGCGCACAACCGGCCGTTCCATTCCGGACTACACGAGCGACGATTCTCAGTTGGAGTTCTGACGCCAAAGCGCGACCTCGACCACATCGCGGCGATCATCGATCAGGGGTGGCGTCGCGTTTCCGCGACGTCGGGCTATCTCTCCGAGCGCGAAGCGCGCTTCGTGATGGCCGCGGCCGCGCTTGCGCCCGCACAGGGAAAGAATCTCGAAATCGGCAGCTTCAAGGGCAGATCGACGGTGGGAATTGCCTACGTGACCCGCGAGCTGGGACTCGGCACCGTCGTCGCAGTGGATCCTCATACCTCGCCGGCGACCACGGATCCCGATCTCCGCGGCAAGACGACATCATACGAAGACTTCGTCGCCAACCTCAGGACAGCGGGAGTCTTCGACCGCGTCGAGATCAAGCGCGCGTTCTCGCATGAGCTGGCGCGCGAGTGGAAGGACTCGATTCGCTTTCTCTGGATCGACGGTGACCACACGTACGAGGGCGCGAAAGCGGATCTCGACATGTTCAAGCCCTACCTCGTCGACGGGGCCATCATCGCGATGCACGATGTCCTCGGGACCTTCGACGGTGCGCTGCGGGTTTTTGTCGAGGAGGTTCTCGACTCCGACGACTTCGGCCCCGCGGGCTTCAGCGGATCCATTGGGTGGGCGCAGTACCGTCCGCGCGATGGCAAGGCTTCCCGGTTTCGCCGGCGGCGGCTGCTGCTCGCCGTCCCTGCTCGGCGGTTGATTCCCGTGGCGCGGCGTGCTGATCGCGGATTACATGGCTGGAACAAGTTTCTGTACAAGTTGTGGCGTCCGTTGGCCCCTCACGGTGATGTGAGCCTGAAGTACCTCGCGGCGGCCACTTCGTGAGTCCACACCGGCGCTGACGCAACGGCGATTTCGCCTTGCCCCGCCGAGCTCCCTCCACTACTATAGTGAAGGGTACAACTGAACCCGTGGCGATTTAATGCAACTTGCGGCCACGTTAAACAAACCGCTAAAGCGCTCGCCCGGCGCCTATGCGCGGGCTTTTTTTTTACCCCTCGTTGTCCGGGGGCTGACTCCTGCGAGACGAAGTATTCGTCTCCGACGACCTGATTCCGCAACGCGAAGATGACCGAACGAAGCATCGAATCACCTTATCTGCAAGCATTGAAGCGCCGAGTTTTGGTGTATGATGGCGCGATGGGGACGAACATCCAGAGGTACAACCTTTCGGCCGAAGATTTCGGCGGCAAGGCGCTGGAGGGGTGCAACGACAATCTCGTTCTCACGCGTCCCGACGTGATCCAGGCGATCCACGAGTCGTTCCTGGCGGTGGGATGCGATGTCGTGGAAACCTGCACGTTTCAGTCGACGCCCCGCCGTCTTAAGGAGTGGGGACTGGGCGACAAGGTTCGCCAGATTAACGTTGGTGCCGCGCGACTGGCCCGGGCAGCCGCTGACAAATACTCGACACCGGATCAGCCGCGATTTGTGGCTGCTTCGATGGGGCCGACGGGGATGCTGCCCTCCAGCTCCGATCCGGTGCTTTCGCGGATCTCCTACGCCGAGCTGGCCGACAACTTCTACGAGCAGGCGAAGTACCTGGTCGAGGGCGGAGTCGATTTGCTTCTGATCGAGACGTCGCAGGACATCCTCGAAGTGAAGGCGGCGGTCGCGGGTATCGAGCGACTGTTTACCGAGATCGGGCGGCGCCTCCCGTTGCAGACGCAGGTCACGCTCGACGTGAGCGGCCGCATGCTGCTGGGGACCGACATCGCGAGCGCGATGACGACGCTCGAGGCGCTCAAGGTCGATGTGATCGGTTTGAATTGCTCGACCGGTCCGGAGCACATGCGCGAGCCGGTTCGTTATCTGTCCGAGCACGCGACGCTTCCGTTGTCCGTGATTCCCAATGCGGGTTTGCCGCTCAATACTGGAGTCGGCGAAGCGGTGTATCCGCTCGAGCCACAGCCGATGGCGACGGCGCTTTCGGAGTTCGTGAAGGATTTTGGCGTGCGGATCGTCGGCGGCTGTTGCGGTACGACTCCGGAGCATCTCTCTGCGATCGTCGAAGCGGTTCGCGAGGCGGAGCGCGCATCGAAGCCCGTCAATCACGCGCAACACGTCCCACGCGTCAGCTCTGCCATGCGCGCCATCACGCTGCACCAGGACCCGCCGCCGCTGTTGGTGGGTGAGCGCGTGAACTCTCAGGGATCACGCAAGGTGAAGCGGCTGCTGCTTGCCGACGACTACGAGGGAATCCTCGAGGTCGCGCGCGAGCAGGTGGACTCCGGCGCGCACGTGCTCGACGTCTGCGTCGCTCTGACCGAGCGCGGGGATGAAGCGGAGCAGATGTCGAAGGTGGTGAAGCTGCTCTCGATGAGCGTGGAGACGCCGCTGGTGATCGATTCCACCGAGGCGAACGTGATCGAGGCTGCGCTCGAGCACATCCCCGGTCGCGGGATCGTCAACTCCATCAACATGGAGAACGGCCGCAAGCGCATCGATTCCGTCGTGCCTCTCGTCAAAAAGCACGGTGCGGCGGTGATCGCCCTAACGATCGACGAGATCGGCATGGCCAAGACGAGAGAGAGGAAACTCGAAGTTGCAAAAAAGATTTATGATATCGTGGTCGATGAGTACGGGCTTGCCCCTGAAGATCTCATCTACGACGCGCTGACGTTCACGCTCGCGACCGGCGACGCGGAGTGGATCGACTCCGGCAAGGAGACCGTCGAAGGAATCCGTCTCATCAAGCGCGAGCTTCCGGGCGTCTCCACCATACTCGGCGTCTCCAACGTCAGCTTCGGCCTTACGCCCGAGGCGCGCGGCGTTCTCAATTCGGTGTTCCTCCACCACTGCGTCCAGGCGGGGCTCGACGCCGCCATCGTCAATCCGGCGCACATCCGCCCCTACGCCGAGATCTCGGCCGCGGAGCGCGAGATGGCGGACGATCTGGTGTTCAACAAGCGGGCAGACGCACTTCAGCGCTTCATCGAGTATTTTGCGAACGTTGGCGGCGGCGGAGCGGCGGCGCAGGTGGAGAAGGAAGACCCCACGGCCGGCATGACGCCCGAGCAGAAGATCCACTGGATGATTCTGCACCGGAAGAAAGAGGGCATCGAAGACCAACTGGATTCCGCTGGAGTGAGAAAGCATCCAGTCCGGGTGCTGAACGAGGTGCTGCTGCCGGCTATGAAAGAGGTCGGTGACAAGTTCGGCGCCGGCGAGCTGATACTTCCGTTCGTGCTCCAGTCAGCCGAAGTAATGAAGAAAGCAGTGAAGCACCTCGAGCTGTTCCTGGAGAAGGCGGAGGGATACACCAAGGGGAAGGTCGTGCTGGCGACCGTGTACGGCGATGTTCACGACATCGGCAAGTCCCTCGTCAACACCATTCTCTCCAACAACGGCTACACCGTCTTCGACCTCGGCAAGCAGGTTCCTGTCAACACGATTCTGGACAAGGCGGTCGAGGTCGGTGCCGATGCGATTGGGCTGAGCGCTCTGCTCGTCTCGACGTCGAAGCAGATGCCCCTGTGCGTGCAGGAGCTGGACAGGCGCGGAATGCAGATCCCGGTTCTGATCGGCGGCGCGGCGATTAACCGCCGCTTCGGACGGCGCGCCCTCTTCGTCGAGGGCGAGCGTGCGTACGACTCCGGCGTGTTCTACTGCAAGGACGCGTTCGAAGGGCTGGAGACGATGGATGTGCTCCAGGATCCGAAGAGGCGCGGGTTGTTCGTCGTAAAGAACCTCGACGACGCGCGGAACGACGTGTTCCTGCGCACCGCCGTCGGCAAGGACATCGCCGTTGGCGATGCCGGCGGTAATCGCAGTGATGTCGCGGCCAACAACCCCCTGCCGTCTCCGCCCTTCTGGGGCACGCGCGTGATTCGCGACGTTCCAATCGACGAGGTCTTCGATCTGCTCGATCTCGACGAGCTCTATCGCCTCCAGTGGGGAGCACGCGGCTCGGGCGATCAGTACAAATCGACCGTGAAGAACGAGTTCGAGCCCGCGCTCGAGCGGCTGAAGAAGGACGCGAAGAAGAATGGCTGGATCAAGCCCCAGGTAGTCTACGGCTACTTCCCTGCCCAGTCGCATGGGAACGACGTGATCATCTACGATCCAGCCGCCTACTCGAGTGACGGCGGCTCGCTGCGCGAGATCGCGCGCTTCCACTTTCCGCGGATGGTCGGGCGCGAGCGACTTTGTCTCGCCGATTATATCCGCAATGTTGATTCGGGCGACGTCGATGTCATTCCGCTCCAGATCGTAACAGTGGGCAAGGAAGCAACGAAGAGATTCGAGGAGCTGCAGGGGAAGAACGAGTACACCGAAGCGTTTTACTCTCACGGCCTCTCAGTGGAAGCGGCCGAGGCGGTGGCGGAGTGGACGCATCGGCGCATCAAGAAGGAGCTGAGCGTGCCGAGCGGGAAGAGGTACTCGTGGGGCTACGGAGCGTGTCCCGATCTCGACGATCACGCTACCGTGTTCAAGCTCCTCCCCGCGAAGGAAGCGCTCGGCATGGATCTCACCGAAGCATTCCAGATTCTTCCCGAGCAGTCGACGGCCGCGGTCGTCATCCATCATCCTGAAGCGAAGTATTACGCAGTTCGTGGCGCCGACACCGGCGCTTCGACTGAAGCGGAGGCCGCCATTGCCTGAGAACCCGCTGATCGCTCGCCTTCTCGACCCACATCAGGTCGTCGTCTTCGACGGTGCGATGGGCACGATGCTCTACAACAAGGGCGTGTTCATCAACCAGTGCTACGACGAGCTGAACCTGCGCGCCCCGGATCTCGTACGCGACGTTCACAAAGCGTACAGGAAGGCGGGCGCCGAGGTGCTGGAGACGAACACCTTTGGCGCGAACCGGATCAAGCTGGCGCAGTATGGGCTTGAGGCGCAGGTTGCCGAAATCAATCGCGCCGCGGCGAAGATTGCACGCGAACTCGCGGACGACGATCTCCTCGTCGCCGGCGCCGTGGGTCCGCTCGGCGTTCGTCTCGAGCCATTCGGGCCCACCAGTCTCGACGAAGCGCGGGCGGTATTCCGCGAGCAGCTCCAGGCCCTCAAGGAGGGCGGCTGTGATCTCTTCATCCTCGAGACGTTCGCTGATGTGCACGAGATCGAGCAGGCGATTCTCGCCGCTCACGAAGTGGATCCGACCGTGCCCGTCATCGCGCAGATGACCATCGGCTCCGATTGTCACACCCCATACGGAGTATCGGTAGAGGATATCGCGCAGTCGCTGGACGCCTTCGGCGCCGATGTGATCGGTCTCAACTGTTCTGTTGGCCCGCAGATAATTCTCGACGCGATCGAGAAGATGACGCCGGTCACCAGGCGCAAGCTGAGCGCGCAGCCCAACGCCGGGATGCCGCGCGACGTGAGTGGGCGCAGCATGTACATGGCGAGCCCCGAGTACATGGCGACCTACGCGCATCACCTCGTCCAGGCGGGAGCGAAGATCGTCGGCGGCTGCTGCGGGACCACGCCCGAGCACATCGCGGCGATGGTCGAAGGCGTGCGTCCCCTTTCGCCGAGGCAGCCGCGCGTTCCGGCGAGGGAGCGACGGCAGGTGCAACCCGATGTTCCTCCCGAGGATCCTGGCGTGCCGCCCGTACCCCTTGCCGAACGATCGAAGTGGGGGCGCAAGATCGCCGGCGGAGAGTTTGTCACGTCGGTCGAGATCGTGCCTCCGCGCGGGGTCGATGCGTCGAAGATGCTCCGAGATACCAGTGCTCTACGTGACGCAGGCGTCGATGCGGTGAATGTTCCGGACGGACCGCGGGCGCAAAGCCGCATGGGCGCGCTGCTAACCAGCGTCCTGATCGAGCAGCAGGTGGGGATCGAAACGGTCACCCACTATTGCTGCCGCGATCGCAATCTCCTTGGCATGCTGAGCGACCTGCTGGGCGCGGCGGCCGTTGGACTCCGCAACATTCTGCTCATCACGGGCGATCCGCCCAAGATGGGGCCGTATCCGAACGCGACGGCTGTGTTCGACATCGATGCGATCGGGTTGACGAACCTGGTGAGCCAGCTCAATCACGGACTGGACCCGGGCGGCAATGCCATTGGCGCACCCACAAGGTTCGCGATCGGCGTCGGCGTGAATCCCGCCGCGCTCGATCCCGCGCACGAGCTCAAGCGCTTCGAGTGGAAAGTCGAAGCCGGTGCGGAGTATGCGATCACGCAGCCGGTGTTCGATGTGGAACAGCTGGAGAAATTCCTGTCGACGATCGAGCACACACGCATTCCGATTGTGGCCGGGATCTGGCCGCTGGTGTCGTTGCGCAACGCCGAATTTCTCGCGAACGAGGTGCCCGGCGTTGTCGTTCCGGCGAAGGTCATCGAGCGGATGCGCGCGGCGAGCGCCAAATCCAAGGAGCACGGCGTGGCGGAGGGAATCGCGATCGCGAGAGAGATGCTCGAGCGCGTGAGGCCCCTCGTACAGGGCGTGCAGGTGTCGGCTCCATTCGGGAAAGTAGAGCTGGCGCTGGAAGTGTTCCGCGACACGCTCGCTCCAGCCGAAGCCAGGACGGCGTAGTGTCGGTTCCGGAGATCTTCCTTTCGCGCTCGCGCTACTGGCTGACCAAGGAGTACCCGATCAAGCTCCGGCACTGCGTCAACGCGCTGCCTCGGAGCGCTGTATGGGCGAGGCCTAACCAGGGCTCCAACAGCATCGGCAATCTCATCGTTCATCTCACCGGAAATGTCACCGAATGGATTCTGGGCGG
>JAYWBE010000395.1:0-10177 GCA_043781715.1 Gemmatimonadaceae bacterium | reverse complement strand
ACGCGCACGCGTTCGACAGCGCCAGCTCCCATCCCGAGTGGTCGAAATACGTTCCCGGGCTGGTGCAGGCAGGATGGACCCAGAGAGCGGCGCTAATCACGCCGGCCGATTCAATGGTCGTACGGAGCTACTTCAGCTTCGATCGCACGCGTGACCTGAAGGACGCAGGTGTGAAGCTGCTGGCGGGCACGGACACGCCGCAGGCATTCGTCTATCCCGGGTTCAGCCTCCATGACGAGCTCGAGCTGCTGGTGCGATCCGGGCTCAAGCCCGTGGAAGCGCTTCGCGCCGCGACATACAATCCAGCCGAATTCCTCGGCGCGCTCGACTCGCTCGGAACCGTCACCCAGGGGAAAGTCGCGGATCTCGTTCTGCTCGATGCGGACCCTCTCATCGACATCCGCAATACGCGCCGCATCTCGGCTGTGATTGCGAACGGTCGTCTCTTCGATCGGGCGGCGCGCGCGCAGCTGCTGAAGCGGGTCGAGACCGCACTCAAACACTGACCTGGGGGTGTTGCCGGTCAGTCTCCCCCGGCGGCGCCAGCACCACCAACACCCGGCGGAGCGCTTCTCCGCAGATATTCATAGAGGGCCGCACTCATCGCCGCGACGAAGAGTCCGACGGTCCAGCCGCCGATAACGTCGGTGGTCCAGTGGACGTCGAGATACAGGCGGGTGAGTCCGACGATCAGTGGTACGCCCCCGCCAATCGCGATTGCCGTCCTCCACGAGATCATACCCTCGCGCGCCAACACGTAGCAGAGCGTGACGACGACCGCTGCTGCCGTCGTGGCGTGTCCGCTGGGGAAGGAGTAAGTCTGCTGGTTAAAGAGTGCGCCGCCGGGGGGCCTCGCGCGGCCGTACACGACTTTGACGAGACCGGAAAGCAGGCCACCCACCGCGGGAGCGGCGATCACGACCCCGGCCTTGCTGCGCCCCTTGCGCATATAGAACCAAACGCCGGCTGCAATTGCCAGCAGCACCATTACTGTCGGAGAGCCGACCCACGTTATCACATATGCGAGCTTGTAAATGACGGGATTCTGGTGCGAGATGACCCACGCACGCACCGAGTTGTCGAACGCGGTCGTCGAATTTGTCGCGACGTCTTCGCCAAGGTCCGCGAACACGCTGATCGCGATCGCTGACACGACCGCGATCAGCGTCCAGAACGTGATCACCTTGCCGAGCCAGTCCCGTACGCGACTAGTCCTGGCAGGTTCGGGGCGAGGTGGCGACGTCAACGTGCTGAGCGCTGCATCGCTACGCGGCGGCGGCGTCGGCGACGGGCCTCAACTTCCCTTCCGCGCTCTTCCTGGCTCGAGCGCGCAGGTTGTACCTGTTCCTGCGAGCGCTTCTGAGTGACAAGAGGCAAAGACCCCAGCTCCAGGCAATCCACGATAAGCGGTCCGTAAGATTCATCGTTCGCATCATCACCATAGCAATCACCATTCCGCCGAACACTACTTCCACTTTGTTTCGGGGCGGGGGAGCCGTTCTTCGAGCGATCACCTGTATCGCCTGCGAGCTTCGCGTGAGGATCGTGCGGCGGATGGCGATGTCCAGCTCGGCCGGCGTCATGCCGCGCCAGTCGGGAATCCGCAGCACGCTCCACGCGGGCGCGGTCCGTCCCCAGCCATGATTGTCAGACGCGGACAGGACGGCGAGATGGAGCTTTCCAGCGAGCGCCAGTATCGCGTCCCGGTCCCGCGCGGATTGCGCCATGCCCCGGGGAGATCCGTCCGCGGCCTCGATGCCGGCCAGAGGCACAGCGCCATTGATCTCATTGAGGGGAATGCGGAGAATGTTACCGGGCATCGTGAGCAGCAGCATTGGCGGCGCCGGTCCTCGATCGGCCTCGACCGCCGCGCCCTGCCAGTCCGGAGACGTAATTCGCATGCGCTTCGGATCTACGCCGATGAGAATCAGATGCTCGTCGCCGTCCCGAAGCTCCACTCCGGGAAGCAGCACCATACCGTCGCCGGCTCGGGCCGGGTTGCGGGCCGCGCCACCCAAAGCTCCTTCGAACGTCTTGTGATCCGTCACATACGCGGCGTCGAAGCCCGAGCTCGAGTGCCACTCCCGATTTCTCTCCGCGTCGAATCCTGCGCGCCCATCGTGCGATGCCTCGGTGTGACTGTGAAAGTCGACCGCAATGAGATCACGATCGGCGAGTACCAGCGATGCCATGGGTCTGGTTGCGACGAGCATGACGCCGGCGACCGCCACCGTTCCGCCCATGAAGCCGAGCGCCGCCCTCACGAGCTTCCAGGCGCCGACGCCGGCGCGCGGACGCGCAAGGCGGTATGTCCAGAAGCCAAGAAAGGCAGCCGCGCAAAGCGCGAACGTCGCCCCATACTGAGCCGGTGTGAGAACCGTGAGCGCGTCGAGGAGGTTGGAAAATGGCGCGACCACGTCGTACGCGAGCGGTGTGCGGAGACTCGCTGTAATCGACGCCTCTGGGTGGACGACATCCACCAAAGGGGTCAATGAAAAAACCGCCGTCATTACGAGTGTTGCTGTAATCACGAGCGGCCATCGATAACGCGAGATTCGTCGAAGCTTCAGTGTCTGCACGACCCTCATCGCTGAAGTGCGTTGCGATTGACTACGGTGCAGACTAGACGTATCACCTGTCGCTACGATAACACCGCAGTCGTGACGCGCGGGAACGTCACGACCACTTTCGTCCCCTTGCCCGGCTCCGAGCTGAGCGAGATATCGGCGCCGTGCTCGCGCGCGATCCAGCTCGCGATCGAAAGGCCAAGTCCAGCCCCATCGGTTCTGCTGCGCGCCGTCTCCCCGCGGAAAAATCTCTGAAAAACCCGTGGCAGCTCCTCCTGCTTGATACCGATCCCGGTGTCCTCTACCGCAAATGTCGGCGCACCCTCATGCATCGACACTCGAACATGCACCTGTCCCCCCGCATCCGTGAATTTCACGGCGTTGTCGAGCACGATCATGATCAACTGGCGAATGAGAGTGGGATCGCCCTCGACCGGCGCTTCCTCAAATTGGTCGACCGTGACCTGAACGTTCTTTTGGCGGGCCACGATTTGCGCAGCGCCGGCGGCATCGACGGCGATATCGTCAAGGAAGATACGTGCCGTGTCGATCTGTTGCTCGCCGGCATCGGCGCGCGCGAGAACGAGCAGACTGTCCACTATGCCTCCCAGCCGGCGTGCTTCGGCTTCGACACCTCGAAGCGCTGAAACGTAGTTCGCCGCTTCCCGCGGCTGCTGCAGCGCGATCTCGGCGCGCGTCCTCAGGATCGTGATCGGCGTCCTCAGCTCGTGCGCCGCGTCGGCCATGAAGCGCCGCATGAATTCGATCGAGCGCTCGATCGGCGCCGTCGACTTTCGAACGAGAAAGAAGCCGCCCGCCGCAACGAGAAACAGGGCGGCGAACGCGATCACCACGAACGCGGTGATGAGATCCGCGTATCTGTCTTCGAGCTCGACCTGGTCAGCAACGGCTACCGCAACGAGCTGGCTACCGGAAGCGAGCTTGAACCGCAGTGCGTGAAGCCGGAGCGTCTTGTCCTCCGGAAGGCCGTGCTGAATCGTGATCTGACCGATTCTGCCCGCGTCTTTCGCCGCCTGACGAATCCAGTTGTCCACCTTCGCCGGCTTTATCGGAGTCCCCTCGATGTCGAGGAGGTAGAGAATGCGATCGGGGATGTTGAGCTCGTCAACCGCATCGATGACGCGTCCGCGCGCCCCCGCCGCTTCCATCTCTCTGATGCGAGCGGCCCGCACCAGCTCCAGTGTCGCGCTCTTTAGCGAGTAATCGAGCTGTTGCGACAATTGATAGCTGATGACTGCGAACAACCCCGCGCCGAGTAGTAGGATGATGAGCCCAAAAGTCGCGACGTACCAGATTGTGAGGCGTAGCCGCAGCCGTACGAGGCGCTGAATCCCCAGCCGCGACGAGGTCGCTTCAATCGCCAAAACGATATCCGGAGCCGCGCACTGTCTGGATCAACTTGACCGGGAAGTCGTCGTCGATCTTCCGGCGCAGGCGCCGCACCAGCACCTCGAGCACATTCGTGAAGGGGTCGTGGTTCTCGTCCCAGACGTGCGCGGTGATCGCCGCCCGATCGACCACTTGCCCGCTATGGAGCACGAAAAACTCCAGCAGTGAAAACTCCTTCGCCGTCAGCTCGATCGGCCTGCCGGCGCGCCGCACGCGCTGCGCCTCGAGATCGACCTCGAGATCCGAGACCTTCAAGGTCTCCGGCAGCGGAGCGCCGCGCCGCCTCGCCAGCGCTCTCACTCGCGCCAGCAGCTCCCGGAACGCGAACGGCTTGGTGAGATAGTCGTCAGCGCCGACCTCGAGACCAGCCACGCGATCGTCCACGGTGTCACGCGCCGTGAGCATCAGTATCGGAGTCGCGACCTCGCGCGCTCTCAGCTCGCGGCAGAGATCGAAACCGTTTCCACCAGGTAGCATTACGTCGAGAATGACGACGTCGAACTTCCCGAGGAGGGCCTTCATTTTCCCGTCGGCGTAATTCGCGACCGTAACGATCTGCACGCCGTGCTCGGCGAACCCTGTCGTGATGATTGCCGCAAGGCCAGGATCGTCCTCGACAATAAGAACTCGCATTGCCGCCAATCTACCTCGCCGAAGTCGCGCACACTATGTAATCAGGATGACAGCTTATCAGGGTAAGCTTCACCAAGGATAATCCTGGGCTGATTCCCGCGATCCACGCGGGCTGCAGATCAAACATATGGAGGAGGACGCATGTTCAAAGTGATAGCCGTGGCAGTTGCTCTCGTTGCCAGCACCACCGTCGCTGGTGCACAGGGCACGGGCACCTACAAGACCACGGTCAAGCCGGCGACACAGACCATGACACCGGCCAAGCGCCACAAAGTGAAGAAGGAAGAGAGCCAGGCGGCGCTCCAGAAGGAAGCAAAGATCACCGAGGCGGCCGCGCGCGTCACGGCGCTCAAGGAAGTTCCGAACGGCACCGTGAAGTCCAGCGAGCTCGAGCGCGAGCACGGAAAGCTGATTTACTCCTATGACATCACCGTCCCGGGCAAGACTGGAATCGATGAAGTCAACGTGAATGCGATCGACGGCTCCGTGGTCGCGCGCAGTCACGAAGGCGCGAAGGCGGAAAAGAAGGAAGCAGTCCGGGAAGCGAAGGAAAAGAAGACCAAGTAATTATCCAGCACGGCCCGGTCGCGACTGAGGGGAATGCGCTTCAGTTGCGACCGAGCGAGCCGTGCGGATCCAGCAAGTGATACAGGCCGGGAAGTACCAGCAGGACTATAGGGCCTGACAGGACGAAGCCTCCTATCACGGCAATCGCCAGCGGCTGCATTAGCTGGGACCCCTCTCCCAACGCAAGCGCTAGAGGGGCTAGCGCGAAGGCAGTGGCAAGGATGGTCATAGCCACTGGGCGCAAACGCCGGTGCGCTGAGTCAGTCCACGCGTCCTTTGCGGACTTTCCACTTCGTAGCCCCAACTGTGCCTCATGGATGACGAAGATGGCATTCTCCCCCACGATTCCCACCATCATTATCGCGCCAACGTAGCTGGAGATGTTGAGCGTCATTCCGGTGAGGAGCAGGGCCGCGAGAACGCCCGCCAACACAGCGGCGGCGCACACAGCCGTGACGATTGGCGCGCGCCAATCGGTGAATTCGAACAGGACTACCACGGACACCAGCACGAGGCCCGCGAGAAGCACATAGAGAAGTCCCCTGAACGACTTTTGCTGTTGTTCATAGAGGCCCCCGTACTCCACCGACATGCCGGGCCCGAGCGCCAAATCGCGCGCAATTCGTTGTCGGATGTCCGCCATCGCGCCTCCCAGATCACGGCCTGATAGCCTGGCGGTCACCCCGACATATGTCCTTAGGTTTTCGCGATTGATTTCGGTCTCAGGCGTGCCGGTCGTAACGGTGGCTACCGTGGAGAGCGGAATCAGCGTCGATGAGGGCGCACCCGCGCGTATCTTCAACTGCGGAAGCGGCGTCGAATCACCTGCCAATACCCGAAGGTCGTACATCCGGTCGCCGATCCTTATCTGACCCGCGACCGTGCCCGTAACAGCCGGCTCGACTTCGGCTGCCACCCTCTGCGTATTCAGCCCGAAGCGCGCCGCCGCGACCGGATCGACGTGTACCTGAAGCGCCGGACCAGCAATCGTGAGTCCGTTGAAAACGTCTTCCACGCCCGGAATCTTTTCGAGTATGTGCGCGGCCTGATCCGCTTTGGCGGCAAGTGTCGCCGGATCGCTTCCGAAGATCTTGACGTCGATCGGCTGGGGAGTGCCCCCGGTCAGATCGCCGATGTTGTCTTCGAGCAGTTGTCCGAAGTCGGTGTGGATTGCGGGCTCAACGACTTGGATGCGCGTCCGCAGGTCGTCCATAATCGCCTCGACGCCGTTCCTCTCCCTTCGGGGCTTTAGCTTGATGACGTAGTCCCCGCGGTTCGGCTCGGTAATGAAGAATCCGAGCTGCTCTCCGGTCCGGCGCGAGTAGCTAGCGACGGCTGGGTTGGAAACGATGACACGCTCCGCCTCTCGAAGCATCGCGTCTGTCTCGGTCAGTGAAGTTCCTGGTGGTGTCCAGTAATCCAGGATGATCGAGCCCTCATCCATTGCCGGAAGGAAATCCGTGCCGATGCGGCCGTACAGCACGTAAGCCACAACGAGCAACGCGACGACAACTGCCACACTGGCGCTTCCACGTCCTACGAAGACGTCGACGAGCCGCCCGTAACCTCGGCCGGCGCGCTCAAACATGGGAGCAAGCCGTTCACGGATTGGGGCGAAATTCCGTCCTGTTGCTCGCGCCATGCGCTTCAGTCGCGATTGCGAGGGGACTTCAGCCGCCGGCCGGTCCCGATGGAATACGCCAACCGACACTGGGACGACTACCAGTGCGATCACCAATGAAATCACGAGCGCCAGCGCCATCGTGAGCGCGAGCGGTTTGAAGAACGCACCCACGACCCCGGAGAGGAGGGCGAACGGAAGCAGGATGACAATTGTTGAAAGACTCGAGCCGACGAGCGCCGGCGCCAACTCACCAGCACCCGTCGCAGTCGCGGCGTGAGGGTCGTGTTCCAGATCCGGATTCGACGTTCGGCGCAAACTCGCACGCGCGTGATGGCTTTCGATGTTCTCGATAACCACAATGGAATCATCCGCGATCAAACCGAGAGCGGCCGCTATTCCGGCGAGAGTCATGAGGTTGATGGTCTGACCCACCGCACCCAGTGCCAGACCTACGATTGCGACCGTGAGAGGGATTGCCGCAACAGCGATCAACGTAAATGTGACGTTGCGCAGGAACAGGAGCAGCACCACTGCGGCAAGCACCACTCCAATGATGATCGCGTCACGCGCTCCCCCCACCGATCCCGCGACGAATGACGCCTGATCGTAGAAGTTGCTCCAGCGAACATCCTTGGGCAAAATGTCTGGCTGGTCCCGAAAGATCTTGTCAACCGCGTCAGCAATCGCAACAGTATTTGCTGACGGCTGCCGCACGATGTTTATAAGCACGGCCGTCTGTCCATCCGCAGTCGTGCGTACGTAGGAGACTTCGTCCGTCACGATGATCGTGCCGAGGTCGGAGAGCGCCGCTGGCTGACCGCCAGGAACCGGAACCGCAATCTTGGCGAGGTCTTCCTTTCCGGTAACTCTTCCGGTCACCAGCGTCAGGTAGAGCTCGTGATTCTGCTCGCTCAGCCCCGTGGACACCACGTCGTTGCTAGCCTGAATCGCCTGCACCACATCGGACGCGGCAAGCGCGTGGCCGGCGAGCGCCTGAGGACTCAGCCGAACCTGGAACTCACGCTGACGCCCGCCTTGAATCTGGACCTGGGATACTCCGGGAATCCTGACGAGAGCGGGCTTGAGCGTGTATTGGGCGAGATCCCACAGCTGGGCTTGCGTTTCAGTGGAAGATGTGAGCGCGTACCCCTGAATCGGGAATATTGCGGTGTTCATCCATTCGGCGTCGATCCGGGTTTGGGGGGGCAGATCGGGTCTCACGCGTTGCGTCTCCGCTTGCACGCGATCGAGGGCCGCCTTCATATCCGTGCCCCAGTCGAACCCCGCCGAGATCTCTGTTGACCCTCGGGATGTCGTGGATCGCACAAGCACGATGCCGGGCACACGAAGAATCGCTTCCTCGAGCACTCGCGTGACCGTCGGCATCATCTGGGCGGCGGGCTCTTCGCCGACGTCGGCAATCACCTTCACAATCGGGAAGGTGACCGTAGGGAAGATTGCCGACGGAAGGCCCACTGCCTCGTAAATTCCTGCGATTACGAGGATGGCAAGCAACAGGTAGATGCCCGTGGCTCGTTGTCGTGCGTTCGCGACGAACTTCACTGGATTGTGCCGACCGTAGTCGCACCTTCGCGAACCTTGCTGCCCTCCGGAAGACCAACCTGGCCGGAAACGATGACCCGCTGTCCCAGCGTCAGCGCAGGATATTTGATTTCTACGTTACCGCCTTGGGTCGCCCCCGTTGTCACATTTACCCAGTGCGTGAGCCCCGTGGGGGTGACGAGAGCAACCCGAGAGATGCCGGATATGTCGTCGCGTAGAACAGCCGCCGCGGGGACGATGGGAACCGCGAATTTTTCCCCAACTATGATTTCGACGGTTCCAAACAATCCGGTTTGAATGGGAGCGCCGGCTGTCTGGAGATCGGTGCTGAAGTCGATGCGCACAGGTACGGTCATGATGCTGTTGGTGTCAGCCGGGAGGAGACCGTGCACCACCCCCGGAACCACGCCCAGCTGACCCGGCAGGTTGACGTTTGCACGCTGTCCCAACCTTACCTGTGCAAGGTCGCCTTGCGCTATTCGCGCGACGAACACAATGGAACCGGCGGAGGCGATAGTGAGAATGCTGTCACCCTGGCTCACGAGATCGCCCTGGCTGGCGCCGCGCGAGACTACCACTCCCGCTCGCGGTGCCCTGAGTTGCGTCGCGACGAGGTTTTGTTTCGCGAGCAGGAGTGCCCGCTCGGCGTCGCTGCGCAGAGCCGGGGTTGAGGCACTTCTGAGCATCGCCTCGGCGCCGATGAGCGCCGCCTGACTGGGCTGGTTTACCACGGCCGCGACCACCTGGCCAGCACCCACGCGATCCCCCACCGCGATGCGGAGGAGCGTAATGCTTCCAGTAAAGGGCGCACGGATTTTCTGTAGGTCAAGCGCGCCCGTTCTTCCAGGGCCAGTAACAGCAATCGCGATGTTTCCGCGTTGCACCACGGTCATATGCACGGGTGTGGCCGCCATCGAATCTGTCGCAGTTGTATCGTTCGTCGCCGAACCACTGCTGCCCGCACTCGGAGCGTCGTCTCCATGCGAACATGCAGAGAAAGCGGCGAGTCCAAGCATCGTACTCGCCGTCCGGATTGCGCGTCGCACGGATTTGCTCAAGGAGTTCCCCATCGGATGTAGTTGGCTTCCGCTTGACGGTAACGAACAACTGCGTCGCCGTACGCCTGGTTCGCGTTGATCCAGGACGTATAGGCGTCCAGCACTTCTAGCGCGGTAGCCGCCCCTCCGGTGTACATGCTCTGGGTTTGGAGGTAGGCATCGCGCGCGACGGGGATGTTACGGTTCCACGTTTCCACTTGCTGATACAACCTTGTTAGCTGCGCGGCTGCAAGCTGCGAGGAAAAGCGCACCTGTCGTTTGACGACGATCTCGGAATCTCGCGCTTGTTGCGCCTCGAGACGCGCCCGGTCGAGTCGAGCCTGAAAAACGCCACCGTCGAAAAAAGGCCACGACAATGAGAAGAGAACGGCTCCGCCCAGCCCGGTGCCGCTGTTCGGTCCGGTACCAGAATCGCGCCCGAATACGGGGAGAGCGCCCAGATTGGCCGAGACCTGCAACTGGGGCTTGCGCTCAGAACGCGTCGCCGCGATCGCGGCTTGAGTCGCCGCCGTGTTGGCTTCAGCCGCGCGCACGTCCGGTGTCGCGAGCCACGGAGCTCCCGCAAGGATTGTGGGAAGTCCCGGAGGCGTTAGTGGTGCGACAGAAAGCGGCCCGTCGGGAACCCGTCCCATGAGGTCGTTCAGCTGAAAGCGGGCTTCGTCGAGCGCCCGTTTCGCGTCTGCGAGTGCGGCCTCTTCCGTGCCGACCCGAACCCGCGTCGTGAGCACGTCGCTTCCTACGGGTTGACCCGCCGC
>JAYWBE010000394.1:0-3381 GCA_043781715.1 Gemmatimonadaceae bacterium | reverse complement strand
CATCGACTCCGTTGATTCGGCCGCGCGAGTCCACCTGAGCGACCTCGGTCCAACCCGGGAAAAAAGTGCTCGTGAACGCTACGGAGTCAGCTCCTCTGCGGCGCAGGATGATGGAGGGGGTTGGCCCCGCACCCGGAGCGATGAGCGCAAAGGCCGCGCTGTCGCGTCCGAGCCTGGCCGATGAAAGCAGCTGCTCGTAAACGCCGTACGATGTCGGCTCCACGCCGAGCATGGGCGCCACTCCGCCGCGGTAAGTCTTCCTTCCGCCGGCCGTGGTATCGGCCGTCCCATTGCGCTCCACCTCGATCACAGCGAGCGTGTCGCCAAATCGCATGACAACCCGCATCAGCGGAGCTGCGGTCAGATCCGTATTCGGTCTCCGGGCGGAGGCCGTCATCGACTTGATCTCTCCGCGAGGACCCAGGTCGGCAACGTAGTGGATGGTGCGCACACGCGGATACCGGAGCGCGAGGTCGCCTTCCAGCCTGTCGTTCGAGCGCGTGTATCGCTCGACTGCGACGGTGTCGACTCCGAGGCGTGTGACGATGTATGCAGGGGCGGGAGCCTGCGCGGCGAGTGGACCGGCCGCGAGAAGGATGAACGCTACTGATGCGATCTTCACTGACATGGGGGCATCCTGCTGCAAGAGCGTGAGGTGTGAGTTCCCGGGCCGTAGATAGTGCAGCCGGGTACGCTCGAGTGCAACAATCAGGCGTCGTAGGGCACAAAAAAAAGCGGGAGCCGCTAAGCGACTCCCGCTTGAATTCCTGCCGGGTGAGGGGCTAGTACATGCCTCCCATACCGCCCGGATTGCCACCGCCCTGAGCGCCAGCACCAGCCGGCTCCTTCTTCTCCACGATCAGTGCTTCGGTCGTGAGCAGAAGTCCCGCGATCGACGCCGCGTTCTGCAGCGCAGTGCGGGTGACCTTGGTCGGGTCGATGACTCCGGCCGCGACCAGATCCTCGTACTCATCGCTAAGCGCGTTGTAGCCGTAGTTGTTGTCCTTCGACTGGCGAATCTTCTCGACTACGATCGAGCCTTCACCACCAGCGTTCTGGACGATTATCCGCATCGGCTCCTCGATGGCGCGACGGATGATGTCGACACCGATCTGCTCGTCACTTTCCACGAGCTTGAGAGTCTTGAGCGCTTTCTGCGCGCGAATGAGCGCGACACCGCCACCCGGGACGATTCCCTCCTCGACGGCAGCACGTGTCGCATGGAGCGCATCTTCCACCCGTGCCTTCTTCTCCTTCATCTCGCTCTCGGTGGGTGCACCGACGTTGATCACCGCCACACCACCGGCGAGCTTCGCCAGACGCTCCTGGAGCTTCTCGCGGTCGTAATCGGAGGTCGTCTTCTCGATCGCCGCCTTGAGCTCCTTGATGCGTCCCTTGATCTTGTCCTCGTCGCCCTGACCATCGATGAGGGTAGTGGTCTCCTTGTCGACGACGATACGCTTGGCGCGACCAAGATCGGTCACGACTGCGTTCTCGAGCTTGAATCCGACTTCCTCGGAGATCACCTGGCCGCCCGTGAGGACAGCGATGTCCTCGAGCATCGCCTTGCGGCGATCACCGAAACCGGGAGCCTTGACCGAGGCAACGCGGAGCGTGCCACGGAGCTTGTTGACGACCAGAGTCGCCAGCGCCTCACCCTCGATGTCCTCGGCGATGATGAGCAACGGCTTGCCCAGCTGCGCGACCTTCTCGAGAATCGGGAGAAGATCCTTCATGGAGGAAATCTTCTTGTCGTGAACGAGAATCAGCGCGTCCTCGAGCACCGATTCCATTTTCTCCGGATCGGTGACGAAGTACGGCGAGAGGTAACCGCGGTCGAACTGCATGCCTTCCACGGTCTCCAGCGTCGTCTCGAGGCCCTTCGCCTCTTCGACGGTGATGACGCCGTCCTTGCCGACCTTCTCCATCGCCTCGGCGATCAGGTCACCGATCTCCTTGTCGTTGTTGGCGGATATTGAACCCACCTGAGCTATTTCCTTCTTGCCCTTGGTCGGGACGCTCATCTTCTTGAGCTCGTCGACGACCGCGGTGACGGCGGCATCGATTCCGCGCTTGAGAGCCATCGGGTTGACGCCGGCGGTGACGTTCTTGAGCCCTTCGCGGAAAATCGCCTGGGCCAATACTGTTGCCGTGGTAGTGCCATCTCCGGCAAGGTCGCTAGTCTTGGTGGCGACTTCCTTAACCATCTGCGCCCCCATGTTCTCGAGCGCATCCGAGAGCTCGATTTCCTTGGCGACGGTCACTCCGTCCTTGGTGACGGTCGGCGCACCGAACTTCTTGTCGATGACGACGTTCCGGCCCTTGGGGCCAAGCGTGACCTTGACCGCCTCCGCGAGTTGATCGACGCCGCGCTTGAGAGCCGCGCGCGCTTCGGTGTTGAAGTGTAGTTCCTTGGCTGCCATATGATTCGCTCTGTTGTTGTCTGGTTTAGTTCACAACCGCGAGCACATCTGACTCGCGAAGGATCAGATACTGTTCGGTGTTGATCGTGACTTCGGTGCCGCTGTACTTGCCGTAGAGAACCTTGTCTCCGACTTTGACTTCCATCGGGACGCGGACGTTCTTCTCATAGCGGCCGGGACCAACCGCGATGATCTCGCCCTGCTGCGGCTTTTCCTTGGCGGTGTCGGGGATGAAGAGCCCGCCGCGCATTTGCTCCGTGTCCTCAAGCGCCTTGACGACGACGCGATCTGCGAGGGGAGCAACCTTCGTGTTGGTTTGTGTTTTTGTGGCCATAGTTAACTGTCCTTCTGCTGGAAAAAGTGGCTTGTGGTCGGAACCTCTGCTGTTAGCACTCGACCGTGGTGAGTGCTAATGCCTCAACCTAATGGGTCCGGGAGGGATCAGTCAACAGGCTCAGTCGACAGGGTCAGTCACCATGGAAGCTCCCGGCCGGGAGCCAGGTGTTTCCCGACCCTCAGGTTAGCAGGTCGTAGCCGAGTTGGATGCCCTTAAGGGTGAGGAAGGGGTCAACCAGTTCGAGCTCGGTTGAATGCGGCCGGATTGTCTCCGCCATTCCTCCCGTCGCGATCACTATGGGTGGCTTCTTCCCCGGCCACTCCTTCTTGATCCGCCTGACTATCCCGTCGATGGAGTCCACCGCACCGTAGAGAACCCCGGCCCGGATGCACTCGTCCGTCCGGCGCGCAATCACCTTCTTTGGCGGGACGATGTCGGTGGCCGGGAGCTGTGCCGTGCGCCGGAACAACGTGTCGGCCGAGATCATGATCCCGGGCTGAATGACGCCCCCGAGAAACGTCCCATCAGCGGTGATGCAGTCGTAGGTCGTGGCGGTACCCAGGTCAACGACGATCGCATCTCTCTTGTAGATGCGACTCGCGGCCAGGGTGTTCGCGATCC
>JAYWBE010000393.1:0-3399 GCA_043781715.1 Gemmatimonadaceae bacterium | reverse complement strand
CACCGTCACAGAACCTGGTCAACCAATTCCTGGTTGACCCCGTATCGGGACTACCGCTCTCCATAACGTCTCCGACTACGTGGAACACTTCGAACGCCGCCTTCGTCGCCGGTAATATGACGCCGGTGGATCCGCGCCTTGACTGGACGGTTGGCCGTGATGGCATCCCATTCAAGGATTGGGGGAACTACAGCATTACGTGGGTGAGAGACCCGGTGAATGGTGGTCCCTACATGCCCAAGAAGATCATCCACGAAAAGGGCAGCGGTGCTGAAGCGACCGTTGGTTGGCAGCCGCAGCAACAAAGCTCCATCAACATCCACCTTTACCGGTATGCCGACCTGCTGCTGATGCTGGCGGAGGCCGAGGTTGAGACCGGCGACCTGGCCGGCGCCACGGCACTTGTGAACCAGATCAGAACTCGTGCGGGTGTTAAAGCTCAGGGTCCGGGTACTGATCGCGCCAGCATGGCAATCCCGATCAACGATCCAAGGATCACCTGGGCGACGTACAAGATTGGCCTATACCCAGTGTTCGGGAGTGCGCAAGCGGGGCGCGACGCAGTCCAAACCGAACGCAGGCTCGAGCTGGCGATGGAAGGTCAGCGCCTCTTCGATCTGCGCCGCTACGGAACCTTCATTACTGTCCTTAACGGATACATCAACGGAGTTGGAAACGGAAGTGAGAAGACCAGAAGGGTCTACAAGGCAACAGCTGAGCCGCTAACTGCTCGGCATCGTTGGTATGCAATCCCGGACAATCAGATCCAGCTGAGCAAAGTGGGCGGGCAGGATATGCTGAAGCAGAATACGGGCTGGTAAGAACCTGTAACACGAAAGGCCCTGGTACTCACGTACCAGGGCCTTTTCTTTTTGCGCTCACGTTGAACGCGCCGCACGTGCCGCTATTCCCCGAGTAACCAGCGCCGCGCGTCTAGCGTTTTCTGATCGTGAAGGTCTGGAGGCTGTCTCCGCTGTTGCCGACGATCACGGCTTTGCCACTCGGCGTGTTTATTAGCGCGAGACCAGTGACGTTGAGCGGAGCCAGAAAGCCGCTCTGGCCCGCTGGGACCGGCGTGAAATGCCCCTTGCCGTCGCCTCTCAGCCAGAGCCCGTTGCCTGCATCGGCTCGCGTCGTGTTTGGCTCAGCGTCGTAGAGGTTCCCCGCCACGATCAGGTCGAGATTCCCGTCTCCATCAACGTCGGTGGCGATGATGCCCTTGATCGGCGCGATCTGCGCCATGTTCGGCAACGGCGACGCGGTGAAGGTCCCGCCTCCGTCGTTGTGGAAGTACGAGCTGGCAAACGTCTCCGCCTGGTAATGAAGCGCTTGCTTTAAGTCAGCGGTGCCGAGGATCTGCGGGATCGAAGCGTTGGCAAACGAGCCGTAGGTCGGGAATTTGATAGCGAGCGGATATATGTCGCGGCCAAGGAGCGCCATCCCGGAGATGGGGTATTCGCTGCCGCCTATCACCTGCGTGAGGATGATGTCGCTGGAGCGGCCACCGGTGAGGTTCACAGCGTAGATCCCGAACGGGGCATCCTTTGACGCCGTGTAGGAGTAGTTCAAGCCGAGGTTTCCGGCGACGAGGTCGGGACGGCCATCGTGGTCGAAATCTCCGACCGCCAGGCTGTACCACCAGCCGCGCATCGGCGGGAGGTGCGTGGACGCGGTCACGTTGTGAAATCGCTTTCCATCGTTGCGATAGAACTCGACTGGCATCCACTCGCCCGTCGTTACCAGATCGAGTCGGCCGTCGCCGTCGAAATCGATCCACGCCGCATCAGTGACCATTCCACCGGGATGAACAAGCTCGGGAGCAACTTCCTCGGTGACGTCGGTGAAATGCCCACCATCGTTGCGCAGGATATAACTGCGGGTTGGGTACGGGTAATTGCGCGGCGTCAATCGGCCGCCGACGAACAGGTCGGGCCGACCATCACCGTTGAAATCACCGGCGCGCACGATCGACTTGCTCGTGAGCATGGTTGGCAACGCTGCCGTGTCTCTGACGAACCTGCCGCCTCCCTTGTTGATGTAGAGGCGATCCTGCAACAGCGGGGAGGTCGGTGGGAGTTGGTAGCCGCCGCTCGTCACGTAGAGATCCAGGAGGCCATCTCCGTTCGCATCGAAGAACAACGCGCCCCAGTCCTCGTACGCCTTGTCGGCTTCCCATGGCTGGCCCTGCGTGGATGCGACGAAGCTGCCGTCCTTACGCTGAAGGAACAGCTGCCCCGCCACACCCGCTGCGCCACCGATGAAGACATCGTCGAGCCCGTCACCATTGACATCTCCAACAGCTAGCGGAGGGCCATGGCTCGACAGCATATAGGGCAAGAGCGGCTGCACGCTGTTATCTGTCAGCGTCCCTGTCTGTTGCTTGTATTTCAGTCCGCGGCCCGGGTCCACCGGCTGAAAGGGACGGTCCCGAGGCGCCGTGAGAAGGCCGGCTCCTTTCTTCTGATTCGCGTCGGTCTGTTTAAGGATCAGCATCCGATCGACCGCCAGGTTGGTCAGTAGCTGATACCTGCCATCAGGCCAGATCACTTCCAGGCTGTCGACCTGCCGCACGCGGCCGAGCCCAAAATGGAGGCGGTCATCCACCGTCGACATGTAGCCCCGGTACGGCGACTCGTAGAGGTACTGCTTCTGTCCTCGGGCGGTGAGGATCAAACTTGCTCCGATTCCATGTTTGTTCTGAGAATCACCCTCGAGCTTGATCCCCAAATAGTGATGGGCGCTATCCGTGGGTTCGACGTTCTGATAAATGAAGGCAGGTGCGTCGATGTTGTTCACTACGAGGTCGAGTTTGCCGTCATTGTCGAGATCAGCGTACGCGGCGCCGTATGAGAAGCTCGGGCGATCCACTCCCCAGTCTTTGGTTTTATCGGTGAAGGTGAGATCGCCGTTGTTACGGAAGAAGTAATTCGAGACGTCGTAGGCAGGCAGTTGGTTCAGGAGTCTCAGTGCTGCGGCCTTATTTCCCTTTCGGCGCGCGGTAAAAGCGGCCGGCATGTAGTCCAGATCGTTGACGGCCTTCGGATAACCGTTGCCGATGAAGAGGTCTTTATTGCCGTCGTTGTCGAAGTCCGCGAAGAGTGGACTCCAGCTCCAATCCGTCGCTGCGACACCCGCCAGAGCGGCAATGTCGCTGAAGATCACATCGCCATCCTTCGTGATACCGTTATTCAGCTGTAGCGTATTTGCGCCGTAATCATCGCGGAATCCCCTGCTGCGCAATTCCTGGAGACCGCTGTAGGTCGTGAACCCGCTCATCCTTTTCCTGCGGCTCAGGTCGTGTGGCTGCATGTCCACCTGGGCAATATCGGGCCAGCCGTCGTTGTTGAAATCGGCGATATCGACGCCCATGCCCGCGAAGCTCGTGTGCTTCAGCCACTC
>JAYWBE010000392.1:0-3410 GCA_043781715.1 Gemmatimonadaceae bacterium | reverse complement strand
AGAGCTGGCCAAAGACGATGCCCCGCACATGCCGGAGCAGACCAGCCGCGCGTAGATGGAGGAGCCGCTCGTCGGCGACTGACATCGGATCGCGGGTTTCTTCGAGAAAGAGAATCGCGTCCCGGGTATCGATCTCGTACGGAGTGCCGATGGTCTGTTGTACCAGAGAAAGATTTCCGCCGGTGAGTCGGCCCACGGCTGTGCCCGGCCGCACCGCGCGCGCGGTTCCGCGTCCGATCTCTGTCTCCGGGCGCGGCGTGGAGAGAGCGGCCAGAAGGGACCGGACTGTCGGGTCGCTGCCGCCCGGGAAAAGATCGTCGAGGGTCGGACCATGGAAGACACGCAACTGAGCTCGACGCATCAGCCAGAGATGCAGCGCCGTGATGTCAGAGTATCCCACGAACGCTTTGGGATTCCGGCGGAACACATCGGGGTCCAGAAAGGGAAGGAGTCTCACGGCTCCGTAGCCACCGGTTGCGGCGATGACCGCTTTCACATCGGGGTTGAGCCAGATACCCATCAGATTTTCAGCCCGGCGCTCGTCCTCACGTTGCTGGAAGCGGCGGAACCGGTCGATCTCGTCGCAGAGGATGACTTTGTAGCCGGCATCCTCCATCGCTTTGGCTCCGCGGAGGAGCCAGCCATGCTGCGGGGCGTACGACGGAGCCACCACACCTATGGTATCGCCTTTGATGAGGGGCGCGGGTCGACTCAGGCCTGGCGGCCGCGTGATGGCGGGAGTGAATGGCGCGTTCTCGATGGGCGCCACTGTCTGTTCTGCGGGGTACGCTCCGAATGACTCGGTCATCGTCGTTTATCGAAGCGCATTAACGGTTGGTCACTGCTAGATTCAAGGTATGTCTGATACGTCGGTGAAGGGGCCGGCTCCGAGCGGGACCGCCGCTCCCACCACTGGGAATATGCAGCCAAATACCCCAAACGGAACTGGGGGAGCCACATACTTTCGGAAAGGATTCGGGTTGAAATCCGAGATCCAGTCCGAACTGGCCGCGGACTATACCGGCCACCTGGTAGACCTGCTCAAGGACCGGGAATATACCCTGACCGCGGGTGATGTAACCATCCGTTTAGCGAAGGAATTCGGCTTCTGTTATGGGGTCGAACGCGCGGTCGACTACGCATACCAGGCCAGAAAGAAGTTCCCGGATCGTACCATCTATCTGGCCGGCGAGATCATCCATAACCCTCACGTGAACTCGAAACTCCAGGGGATGGGGATCACCTTCCTCATGCCCGACAATGGGCACATCGATTTCACCGGGGTGAAGACTGAAGATGTGGTCATCCTCCCCGCCTTCGGAGTGACGATCAGGGATTTCGAGACCCTTCGGCAGATCGGATGCGTGATGGTCGACACGACGTGCGGCTCCGTACTCAACGTCTGGAAGCGGGTGGAGAGTTACGCGCGCGATGGATTCACTTCGCTGATTCACGGCAAGTACTACCATGAAGAGACGCGCGCCACGGCGTCGCAGGCGGAGAAGTACGAGGGCGGCCAGTATCTCATCGTTCGCAATATTGACGAGGCCGGCCTGGTGTGTGATTTCATTGAAGGCCGTCTGAGCGCACCGGCTCTGGTTGAGCGCTTTGCGCACGCGGCATCTCCCAACTTCGATCCCGATCGTGATCTCCGGCGCATCGGCGTTGCAAATCAGACCACCATGCTCGCCGGTGAATCCCTCGCCATCGGCGAGCTGCTGGGACGCTCCATGGCGAGCGCCCGGGGAGACGAGTACGCGAAGGAGAATTTCCGGACGTTCGACACGATCTGCAGCGCGACTCAGGAGCGCCAGGATGCCGTGGTAGAACTGTTGCGCGAGCCCCTCGACGTGATGGTCGTGATCGGCGGTTACAACTCCAGCAACACAATGTCACTGGCGGCTCTCTGCTCTGAAACTGTCCGCACCTATCATGTCGAGGATGCTGACGACATCGATCCGGACTCCGGCACCATCCGCCACCGCCCCCTCGGCGCCAAAGAGGACATCGAATCTTCGGACTGGCTTTCGCGTACGGCTCCGGTCCGGGTGGGTGTGACCGCTGGCGCCAGCACCCCCAACAATAAGATTGGCGAGGCAGTTGGCCGGATTTTCGCTACTCGGGGAATTGACCCGAAAACAATCCGGTAGAAGCACCGACGGGGTGTACCAGTTTGGCCTCGAACATCGTCAAACTATTGTGGGATTCGGTACCCATTGTAAATTCTTTCCGTGGTTCGGAACGACTGTTTCAGGGTATTGAGCGTATGGCAGTAGGGGACAACAAACCGATGGAGGTCGAATGGACGTGTATGGTTCGGATACCGCCCCTGACGAAGAGGCGGCTGGTACAAGCGGTACAGAGACGACTCCCGGAGTGGGGAGTTGGTTCCAGCGCGGATCCAGCAACGAATCCGCGCTGAACGACCGGGGCATCGCAGTCCCGGTTAACGCCATGCTCGACCGCGTTCGTGAGGCGGATGCTCTCACCTTCGAAAACGAGGAAGAGGACTAGCCTGACTTCGTCAGAGAAAAAGGCCACCAAAACCGGTGGCCTTTTTTATTTCATCTCATCGATTGCGCGTCGAAGAGTAGCTGCGAGCTTGCCAGCGTCGTTATTCGCCCAGAAGTGCATGAAATACAGTCGCGGCTCTTCTCCAAGCATGTGAGAGTGAAGCGCCGTGATATCAATCTGGCCGGCGCGAAGAATCGCAACGATGCGGTGCACTTCACCCGACAGCATAACGAAGTCGCCGGTGATCGCTGCCCAGCCACGACCCGTCGGCTGAAAGTTGATCGCGGTCGAGACACCCATTGATGGAGGGACGACCTCGCCATCCATTGTAATTTTCTCGCCGCGCGGGACGCTGACCTGATACACACCTCCATTCACTTTTCCGCCGTAGCCGAGCGTCCGATGGATAAGTGCAGTGTCGAGCTCGAGCGGCGAGGCACCCTCCGGCGTTGCAGGCGGGGGAGTCTTCGTGAGGTCCAGCGCGGCTCGAATCGCCGCCGCGATCGTGGCAGCGTCGCCGCGCGCGGCAATGTGGACGTACACCACCCGGGGTGTCTCGCGCAGAAGGTGGTTGTGCACCGCGGTTTGCTGAACGTCTTTCTGCTGTAACGCGCTGATCACAGCCGAGACTTCCGCCTCGGTGAGAACGAGATCGCCCATTACCATCGTCTCGTTCGTGCCCATTCGCTTGAATGCCACCCAGCCCCCAAGCGCCAACGCTGGCCTGATTCTCACGCCATTGACCGTCACCTTGAGGTCGCTGCGCGGAAAACCATACTTCATCGCTCCATCGGATTGGGGCGTGCCCGATCGACCGATGGCACTTGTTACCGCGGACCACTCATCTGGTCGGGATTTGCTCTGGGCTCTCGCGGCGGATGGGAATACAACAACAG
>JAYWBE010000391.1:0-3414 GCA_043781715.1 Gemmatimonadaceae bacterium | reverse complement strand
GAACGCGGGCTGCCAGTCGAGAATCGCCTTCCTCACCCACGGCTTCCACTGCTCCGGTGTCGCGGCATCAACGTAGTAGACAATGGGCTTGACCGGCTCCGAGAGCGCGGCGTTCGGGTCTTTTTTCTCCAGGCGGTAGCGGGAGATGTAGGAGCGGTCGGCCGATCTCTGTTCTGATGTCCCGAAATCGACCTGCGCGATCGAGAAGTATCCAACGCGCTCGTCCCACCGACGCGGCACCATGGGCTTCTCGGGAAGGCGGACAAGGCTCCAGTGCGCGAGGACGCTCTGGGCGGGCTGCGGGCCCTGGGCCTGACCGCCACCACCACCACCTCCACCGCCGGGTGGGGGGCTCGGAGTACCTGTTTGCGTCGCTTCGACCTCGACGTTGTCGGGGAAGGCGAGCGCGTTCTCGACGAACGAACGGCGCTCATCGAGGGTTCCGCGGATGGCCGCGAACTCGGGAATACTCGTGGTATAAAGTCGAGTCACATCGACGACAGCGGCGCTGTCGGGTCCGTAGGCCTCGACGTTGAGCACCGCGACGACGGGCGGATAGTTGGCCGCCTGGACGGCGCGATAGACCGGATTGCTGCTGTCGGCGACGATCGCGAAGGATGGGGACCGGAGGATGATTCGGTTCCCGCTTCGATCCCATCTCAGGGTCCGCTCCACGAACTGGTCGCCGCCGTAATTGCCGAACTGGCCGCCGGGCAGGCGAGGGTTTGCCGCGGCCGCCCTGGTGAAGCGTCCGACGAGAAGCATGTCCTTATTCAGCTCGTTCTTCGGGATCTCGAAGTACAGCTTGTCGTTCACTCTGTGGACGGCGAACATGCCGCGGCGGGTTTTTGCGTCGCGCGTGATCACCCGGTTGTAGGGGCGTGGCTGCGCGGGAGCATTTCCGCCCGCTCGGCCCGAGTCACCGCCCGCTCTGGTGCTATCGCCGAACGGTCCCTGTCCGTTGCGCTGGGGATTGGGAACGGTTTTGGGCTCGGGCGCCGTCGAGCACGCCCCAACGAAGAGGAGTGCGGAGAGAGCGATGAGTTTGTTGAACATATTTCGCCAGAGAGGGACTGGGTGGTGGTGGGGACGTGATTGGAGTCGTCGTCCGAGTGAAGCCGGCTGACAATTACCTTTCGCGCAGGCCCGGCTAAGTGTTGGCCGCGACCAAATTGACTCCGTGTCGCGAACGGATGGAAGGACGTATAATCCCCTCATTCGCCGCCTTCTTCACGATGAGGCAGACGTGACAGCTCGAGCTCCGCTCTCCAATCCCGGTGTACACTTTCCTCCCCCGTTCATTTTTGTCGGCGGTTTCCTTGCCGGTTGGGCCGTTAATCGTTGGGGGCGAGGACTGCCATTGTCGAGCGGGGGTGCATCGCTCGAGCGGATTGGATTTGGGATCCTGATCGTTGGAGTTGTTCTCACCGCGTGGGGAATCGTCACTTTTCGCAGTGCACGAACGGCGGTGATTCCCCACCACGCCGCGAGCCAGCTCGTGACGAACGGACCATACCGCTTCACGCGAAACCCTATGTATGTGGGCCTCACGATCGCCTACCTCGGCGGGGCAGCTGTCATCAACTCCGCCTGGCCGCTGATCCTGCTCCCGGTCGTTCTAGTCGTGCTTGTGCGCTCGGTGGTGTCGCGTGAAGAGCAGTACCTGAGCGATGCATTCGGGGACCAGTTCACCGCATATCGTTCGCGAGTCCGGCGTTGGTTGTAGAAAAATACCAAAGCGCAAGGTCGCATTGGGTTAGCGCCTCTCCGCTCTCGAGCAATGAAAAAGCCCTGCACTGCCGAAGCAGCACAGGGCCTATGAGTTACTTCACGCGCCCGGAGGGACTCGAACCCCCAACCTTCTGATCCGTAGTCAGATGCTCTATCCAATTGAGCTACGGGCGCTCATACAACTTTGTTCATGCTCGGAGCGACCCGGATCGAGCTACTGATCGGTCGGGTGGAATCCTTTCTACGTATGGGCGGTACAAGACTCGAACTTGTGACCTCCACGATGTCAACGTGGCGCTCTAACCAACTGAGCTAACCGCCCTCTTCCCTATCGCACCGGAGAGCGGGAAACGGGACTCGAACCCGCGACCCCAACCTTGGCAAGGTTGTGCTCTACCAACTGAGCTATTCCCGCGAACAAACAGCCGTTCTCGTCTCACCGCGAAGCCATGGAGGTGAGGGGAATCGAACCCCTGACCTCTTGAATGCCATTCAAGCGCTCTCCCAACTGAGCTACACCCCCGGCATTTCCTGACAGTACTTAACACCCGACAGGAACCGCGAAGGATATCCAAGGGTAGTATCGATGTCAAGAAATTTGCTCTGGCCAAGAGGCCAACGGCCGGTATCTTGCAGCCCTTCTAAAAGCCTGAATTTTTCGCTTACGCAAAAACGCTTTTGATGTCGCTCTGTCAGGCTGTAGGAATAACACTAATTCGCTTGCATTGCTGGCCCCACACAGGCTGCATCGCATAAGGCTTTCACGGCAGTAACAAGAGGTATGTAACAATGGCTGAAGTAAAGCGTCGCCGCAAAGCGGCCGTCGCCGGAATCGCTCCGAGTGAGCCCGAAAGGGACATTCTCGATCAGTACCTGTATGAGGTCAGCACTTTTCCGCTGCTCAAAGGTACCGAGGAGATCGAGGTTGCCCGTCGGATTCGTGCCGGTGACCCGGACGCTCTCCAGGAGCTCGTGCAGCGCAACCTGCGCTTCGTGATCTCCGTAGCAAAGAAATATCAGAACCGCGGCATGCCGCTCATCGATCTTATCGGCGAGGGCAACGTCGGTTTGCTAACGGCTGCGCGAAAGTTCGATCCCGACCAGGGCGTCAAGTTCATCTCGTATGCAGTGTGGTGGATTCGCCAGGCGATTCTCTCGTCGCTCGCGCGCCAAGGCCGCACCGTGCGCGTACCGCTGAATCGGACCGCCGATCTCTCGCGCATCATCAAGGCGAGCGAAATCCTGCGCCAGAAACTGCGGCGTGAACCGACCCCCGAAGAGCTCTCGCAGCTCACCGGTCTCTCGGTAGATGTCGTGCAGTCGCTCGCCGCCTTAAACACCGGCGATGTGCGACTCGACGCGCCGATGGATCCGGACGGCGACCGTTCGCTCATCGAACGATTCGTTGCCGACGAAATGCCGGACACCGAAGAAGAAGCAATGAACCGCTTCCTCACCGATGAAATCGAGACCGCCCTTGCCACCTTGCCACCGCGCGACGCCAAAGTCCTGCGGCTGTATTTTGGCCTCGAGGGCGGACGCGAACACACGCTCGAAGAAATTGGTTCCATGCTCGGCGTTACGCGCGAACGCGTCCGCCAGCTCCGCGATCGCGCGCTCAAGCGGCTCCGCGAAGGCGACGTCGGCCGCGCCCTCGGGTCGTTCGCCGCGTAGTTCGCAACG
>JAYWBE010000390.1:0-3434 GCA_043781715.1 Gemmatimonadaceae bacterium | reverse complement strand
TGATGAACAAAGCGGTTGGCGTGGTGACCAACGTGGCGAACGCTGGCAAGTCAGTTGCAACGGAGATTGCCGGGGTTGTGTCGTCGGTGACTTCTCCGAAGCCGCCAACGCAGGCGGGGCCGGCCGGTCCGGCTGCGACGACAACGCCACCAGCATCACCTTCGGTCCAGACTTCGCCACCACCACCACCGGGAGATCAGCGTAAGTGAAGAGTCAATCCTCGCGTTCCAGCACGGCCTCAGCGCGAAAGCGCCGCACCGCAGGTAGTGCTACGGCTGCCGCCGCGGCCTCGCGCGCCCAAGCGCGTGCGCGCGAAGCGCGGGATGACGATCGGCCATCGGCCTCATCGCCGAGGACAGGTGCCAAGCGCACGCTGATGTCGACGGTTAAGGATCTGCCGAATTTTCTGAGGCTGCTTGGTGGATTGCTGACAGATCGGCGCGTCTCGAACACCGACAAGCTCCTCGTCGCGGGCGCGATCGCGTACATCGTGATGCCCATGGACTTCATTCCTGACTACATTCCCTTCCTCGGCGAAGTGGACGATTTGTTCGTGCTCGTTCTGGCCCTCCAGCGGCTGATCGCAAATGCCGGGCGGACGGTGATTCAGGATCACTGGATGGGCGATCCGGATCAGCTCAAGGAACTGGATCTCGAGCGAGTGCTGGTTGCGGCAGCGTTCTTCCTGCCGCGCAGGATCAGACGGCGGTTGCGGACCCTCGGGCGGGATTTCTAGACCAGCCGTTCTTGTTCTGGCATCGCTCGCCGTGAGCGCTTGCCGTAGCGCCAACCCACAGGGATTCGAGTGGCACCATGTGGTTGGTGTCTAGTCTCGAGCCCCGGCCTGACGTAGCTTGCAGGGGACGCGCGAGCGAAGGGAGCAGAACTCTGGTCGCACATTTCGGGTGCGGCTTCGCCGCAGTCTCGCCTCATCGATTATCGAACTGACCTATGGACGACCAAAACAAGCCCCTTGCCCCCTGGACCGCTTCACGCAGCGCGAAAGAAAAGAACGTCGTGCAGCGTGCGGTCACTGCTCTGCTGGATCAGCTCGCGCCGGAACGAGTTCTCAAGCGCGGCGATCAGCTCCAGCTCACGGTCGAACAGCACCGGACGCCAAATGGATGCGTGTTGCAGGCACCGACGGCGGCGGTAAGCGTGTCGTGGTTCGCCAAGACGGGAAAGGACACGCCACTGGGCGAGCTGCACGTCATCGTCTGGAGCGGCACCGTCTCTCGGCGGGGCAGAGCTGCCAACCCGGAAGGCGCCAAGATCCTGAAGGAGCTGGTGTTGCTCCCCATCGAGGCGCCACTGACCGACTACGTGTGGCGCGCGGCCGACGGAACTGAATACGATACTGCTACCCTTGCGGCGCGCTGCATCGCGCTCCTGGAGGAGCAGATCTGAGTTGTCGCGGTAATGAGTGAGCGCGATCTTGCACAGAGTCTTGGCCCGGATGTTTTCGTGAGGCGTTCAATGCGTTTCGGGGTTGTGAATGTAGGAGTCGCGTTCTTGCTGAGCGGCTGCGGGGCGCGCCCTCCCATTGTCCAGCCTTCGCCAAATGGGGCAGTGGTCACCAGCGCCCGGATCGGCCTATACACCAAGGCTGTCCTCACCAAGAAGGAGCCGGACACGTTCCTCGCCGAGGACGGCACCATTTGTCGGGTCCCGGCGGATCGGTTTCGGGACACCGCCGCTCACACTCTCGTCTACTGCAACTGGCAGTAGTAACGCACACGGGAACGCGCCACGACGCTCCCTGAGTAGATCCTCGATCTCGAGAAAGTAACGGAAGACGACCGGCCTGGGGCCATCCGCTTTAAAGCCGATGGCCCCGGGCCGGTATTCTTCCTTTTGTTGTCCCACACTCATCCTCCGGATCACCAACACGCCGTCCACCCGCCTACGTCGTTTGACGTATTCAGCGCCGACTTCTTTCAATGCACCTTGATCTCTCCCGTGCAACTGGAACCGAGAGATGGAGGTCACAATGAAGGCACTTGTCGGTATCCTGATTGCTGCAGCCTTGACGTCGCCGTTGAGCGCTCAGGACAGTAGTCGGGCGACCGCTGACTCGGCGTTAACTCCGGCGACGACGCCTTATCGTAATCCCCACCGCGCTCTGATTTTCGGGAGTCTGATTCCCGGGGCAGGACATATCTATGCCGGAGAGTACTGGCGGGGGTTCCTCAACTACGAGATGACGGTGGGATCGATAGGAATGGGCGTACTGGTCTTCATAGTCGACAAATGTACGTTCTCGTTTCTTAGCACCACGCGTTGTGACCCCGGCCCGCAATGGCCTCATCAGGCGCTCGGCGTGCTTACCGTCGGATTGGGTGTATGGCAATGGGTATCGAGCGCGCGGGACGCACCGCGTGCCGCCGAACGCGCGAACGCCAAGCACCGTCGCAAAGCCGCCGAAGCCAAGCCGATCATCGAGGCTCCTGTTGGATCGCACGGCGACTGGCGCGTGGGCGTTGCGATCCCCTGGTAGGATTCCAACTCATACCTAACGGATTTAGCGACTGGCGATAACTTTTTGAATCGCTCGCCGATCTCTTTCCAGCCCTCTCGGACGGATGCAACATGAAGAATCACTCGCGTGCGGTCGTTCTCGCTCTGTTCATGTCGTCGGCCGCGGGTGCTCAGCCCACGCGGCCCGCTCAACCGACCGCTGAGGAAATTGCCCAGCGCCGATTGGCGCAGGAGGACAAACTCCACAACGATTGGGCGGATCTTCAGAAATACCGCGAAGCGAACGCCAAACTATCCCCGCCCGTGAATGACGAAAACCGCGTAGTGTTCCTCGGCAACTCGATCACCGAGGGATGGGCGCCCTATTTCGCCATCATGTTCCCTGGCAAGCCGTACATCGGCCGCGGCATCAGCGGCCAGACGACGCCCCAGATGCTCGTCCGCTTCCGGCAGGACGTGATCGACCTCAAACCCAAGGTCGTCGTGATCCTCGCTGGCACCAACGACATCGCGGGCAACACTGGGCCCTCGACAATCGAGATGATCGAAGACAACCTCGCCTCAATGGCGGAGCTCGGGAACGCGAATGGAATTCGCGTGGTGCTCTCCTCTGTTCTTCCCGTCTACGACTATCCGTGGAAACCAGGGTTGCAGCCGGCGCCGAAAATCATCGCGATCAATCAGTGGATGAAGGACTACGCCCGCAAACACGGTGCGGTGTATCTCGACTACCACTCCGCTATGGCGGACGTGCGAGGCGGAATGCGCACCGAGCTATCGCCCGACGGAGTTCACCCGAATGAGGCTGGATACCGAGTCATGGCGCCGCTCGCGGAGCGGGCAATCCTCGAAGCATTGGGCGGAAAGCGCTAGTCGCGACTCGACCCGCTCAGTTAAATCGCGTCGCCCTCCAGAGCGACACGCCCGCTACCGACAGCATTCCGAGCGTCACGATC
>JAYWBE010000389.1:0-10351 GCA_043781715.1 Gemmatimonadaceae bacterium | reverse complement strand
CTGGTGGCGGTACAACGTTGCCCCGTCGTGCCGAATGCGCCCCACAGCGCGCCTTCGAGCGCCAGGTCGAGATCGGCATCGTCCATTACGATCTGCGCGTTCTTGCCCCCCATCTCGAGCGACAACCTCTTGTGGAGGCGCCCGCAGGTCTCCCCCACGAGACGGCCGGTCTCTGTCGACCCCGTGAAGGAGATCAGAGGGACTCCCGGATGCTCCACGATGGCGGCTCCCACTTGCTCTCCCCGGCCGTGCACGAGCTGCACGACCTCCTTCGGGAGTCCGGCCTCGAGAAGGATCTCCACCAGCAGGGTTCCAGTGTGTGGGACGTCCTCCGCCGGCTTGAAGATCACCGCATTTCCGCACACGAGCGCCGGGAACATCTTCCAGGTCGGAATCGCCATCGGGAAGTTGAAGGGACAGATGAGACCGGCGACGCCGATCGGGCGCCGATAGCTCATGGCCCACTTGTTCCGCAGCTCGCTCGGCACCGTCTTGCCGAACAAGCGCCGCCCTTCGCTCGACGCGTAGTAGGCGGTGTCGATCCCCTCCTGCACGTCGCCGCGCGTTTCCGTGAGCGGCTTCCCCATCTCGCGCGTCATCGCGTCGGCGATTTCTTCCTTGCGCTTGGTCATGATGTCGCCCACGAACCGCAGCACGTCGCCGCGCGCGGGAGCCGGCGTGCGTCGCCACCCGGCGAAGCCACGTTGGGCGCTCTCGACTGCGCGATCCACGTCGCGCCGGTCAGAGAGAGGGAATTTTCCGATCACATCATCGCGATCGGCCGGGTTATGGTTCTCGAAGTATTCGCCCGATTCGGGGGCGACCCACTTTCCGGCGATGTAGTTGCTGAACTTTTTCATTTCCAAGAGTGTGTGATATGGGCGATAAACAGGCGTCAGCTGTGCTCACGCGATAGTGAGTATCGTCCAAATCTTAAGGTGTGTGATGAAAGCGTTGAATGCTGCGTTAACTATGTTCACGAGATAGGGAGTATCGTCCAAATCTTAAGTTGTGTGATGAAAGCGTTGAATGCTGCGTTAACTATGTTCACGAGATAGGGAGTATCGCTCGATCTTCTTGTAAAGGTTGGACCGCGGCATTTCCACCGCGCGCGCGGTCTCGGACACGTTCCAGTCGAATTCGCGCAGCTTGTTGAGCAGAAACGCCCGCTCGGCCGCGTCCTTGAACTCCTCGAACGTGCGGCACTGCGTGAGGGTCGCGAGTCCTGCATCATCGAGTGCGCGCTGGCCGGCGAGCCGGTCGATGTCACGCGCCGCTATCTGCATGTCGGGCGCCAGGATCAGCAGCCGCTCGACGGTGTTTCGGAGCTCACGCACGTTGCCGGGCCAGTCGAGTGAGCTCAATCTCTCCAGCGCATCCGCGGTGAAAGTGCGGGGCGGAATTCCTTCCCGCGCCGACAGCGTCGACGCGAAATACTGGGCCAGCATCGGGATGTCCTCGCGCCGCTCCCGAATCGGCGGAACGTGGATCGGCACGACGTTGAGCCGGTAGTAGAGATCCTCGCGGAATTTGCCGCCCGCTATCTCGTTCTCGAGCGTTTTGTTCGTGGCGGCGATAACCCTGACATCGACAGAGATCGGCTTGGCGCCGCCGATTCGGGTGATGACGTTGTCCTGCAGCACGCGCAGAACTTTCGCCTGCGCGGCGAGGCTCATGTCGCCGATCTCGTCCAGAAATAGCGTTCCCTTGTTCGCCTGCTCGAACTTACCGGCGCGATCAGAGATCGCGCCGGTAAAGGAGCCCTTCATGTGGCCGAACAGCTCGCTCTCGATCAGCTCGCCTGGAATCGCGGCGCAGTTCACCTCGACAAATGGCTTGGTCGCGCGCGGCGACATGCGATGAAGCGCGCGCGCCACCAGCTCCTTGCCCGTCCCGTTCTCTCCGGTGATCAGGACTCGTGCGGGTGTCGTCGCGACTTTCTCTACCTTTTCCATCAAAGCCCGCATCACCGGCGTCTTGCCGACGATCTCGAACGGAGCGTCCACCGATTGCTTCAGGCGGGCGTTCTCTTCCTGAAGGTCGAGATGCGACAGCGCGTTCCTCAGCATCACGAGGATCCGATCTGTGTCGAGCGGCTTTTCCAGAATTTCGTAGGCGCCGGCCTGAGTCGCTTCGACGGCGGTGCGAATGGTAGCGTGCCCGCTGATCATCACCACCGTGGCTGAGGGATCGAGCTCACGGAGCTTTCTGAGCGCCTCCATTCCGTCCATTCCGGCCATCTTCACGTCGAGAAAGACCAGGTGCGGGCGCCACTTCTGGTACTCCGCTATCCCGTCCACCGCGTTCGGGATTGTGTGCACCTCGTACCCCTCGAACTCGAGGAGCTGTCCCAACGCCGCGCGGATTCCCTGCTCATCATCGATGACGAGAATCCTTCGACTCACTTGACACTCTTGTACAGTGTGATCTTGCCGTCGGAAATGCGCACGTCTGAAATGTAAGCCGGCATGACCATCGGAAGCCCGTTCTGGGATATCCCTTCGACCGGCTTGACGCGCTTCATCTTGGTCAGGAGTCTCGGGATCAGCGCGCTCGGCACGTCGATCCTGCCAAGCTTCACCTCCTGGACGAGGAATTCCCCCAGGCCGGGCTTCAGCATGTTGATTGTGCCGCCGAATCGCACGCTGTCACGCTCGCCGAGGAGCATTCCAACGGGACCGAGTGACTTGGCGCCGCCAAAATCCTTGAGCTCCACGTCGGACCGGACGTAAAGCCGGTCGCCGATGATCGCGGCCTCAGCGTTCTTCGCGGATGGAGGAAGCTGTTTCGCGACGACAGTGAAGATGTACGACGCCGCCTCGGCGGGAGTCAGATTCGCGAAGACCGGTCCGGATTGGCGCCCCAGCGATTGCACGGCGACCTGCCCACGCGCCGCGTCAGCAGCCGTGAGTGGCTGCCAACCTGAGCTGACCGAAGTTGCAGTCGTTGCAGTGCCGGCGGCGTGAGTCGTCGCCGCGGCGGGGCGCTCGACGCGCGCGTACCAGTACCACAGCGCAATGAGAAAGATGAGGATGACGAGACAGCCGGCCCTTTTTAGACAACCTTTCATGGCGTATGTGCGTGAAGGATGGGGGAGAATACCCCGTCAGGTGGAGTCAGGCAAAGGGGGGGCCGGACTCCACCGGCCCGCTGCTAGCTGCCGGGACCCCCACGCTCGGACCTTCCACCCTCGCCTTCACGCCGCAGCCCGGGCGTCTTGATGCTTTCCGGCACCTTGTCCCACTGCGCCTTCGTCAAAATCGCCTTCGATTCGTTGATCGCCTGCGTCGCCAGCTTCCTCGCCTCGGCAATCGTCGGTTGGAGCTTGGTGAAAATTGTCATCGGGTCCGGGTTCTTTGTCGTCGTGTCGCCGAGGACGTTGGCGACTTTGTCTATCAGCGAATCCGATCTCACCTTGAAGGCGTCGCCGGCGGTCTGAAGCCTTGCGACCTGATCCGGCGTTAGCTCGAGCTTCGCCGAGTCGTTGACGGCGATGATCTGGAGGAATGCGTTCGGCACGAGGCGCGTCATGCGCGCCTTCAGCGCCTCCGGATTGAGGCGCCCACCGGCCCCTCGGCCGATCGCGTTGTTGAACTGCTGGCGTGCGGGATCCGTCCCGAGTGTAAGGCGCCCCTGAACTGCGATCTGGAACGGGACACGAAATGCGTTCCGCGTTCCATTGGTGGCTCCGAAGTGCTCGTTGACCTGGTACTGGTAAGTATCGGTCGTCGGATCGAATTCGCGCACATAAAGAAGGGTACGGTCGGGAAACGATGGCTGTCCCCACCCGTGAAGATTGTTGCTGCCGTGGAGCAGCTGATCGAGCCCGGTGAGTGTGTTGAGCGCGATCACAGAGATGGTGAGTCTGCGATCGAGGCCGAACGAGGCGGGCCTGATATTGGCCTGGAGATCGAGAGCGGGAGACCACGGGCTCGAGCAGCTGCTGCGGGCGGCGACCTTCCCCAGTTGACTGAGGAGGCAATCGCGCGCGCGTTGCGAGGTGTTGGCGAGCAGGCGAGTCATTCCGTTCGCGACGGCGGTATCACCTGCGGCAGCGGCAACGGCCGGATCGAAGACGAATGCGCGGTCGTTGTTGCGCCCGTCGCCGTTGATGTCGCCGCCCACGAGGGGAGCGAAGAAGCTTCCGGACGTCGCGCGCGCGATCGCCGTCACCTCGAGCACCGGCTTGATCGGATACGTAATCGTCGCGAGGAGGGCGTGGCGCCGCGCGTTGTCGCTGCGCCCCCATTCCGAGATGTTCGGATTGCCGGCCGTCGATCCAGCAGTTCCACCAAAGCCCTGAACGGCACCTTGTGAAAAACCCTGTGACTGATCGAACGAGCTCGTGAGTGTATACGACGCGGTGAACAGAATTCCTTTGCGGTTGATTCCGTTGAGCCCGAAGGTGATCTGCTTCGTGTCGGATCGGAGATTCGACTGGATCTGGCTCACTACTCCAAACTCCGGATGGACACGGGAACCGAGCACCGACAGCGCGCCGCTTGTCGGCACGATCGCGTTGGCCGGAGCATACACGGGGCGATTGCCTTCATTGGCGAGCGTGAACTTGGGAACCGTGTCCAGATTGATGTCGGTTGATCCCGTTTGCGCCACGCCGCGCGCGTAGCCGGCGTCTATCGAGAAGGAGTAACGGTCCCAGAAGCGGCGATTCAAGCCAAATGATGCGCGCCATGCGCGCGGAGCCTGGAAGTCAGGATCGAAGACTGTGACGTTGCGGCGCTGGTTGGCGAATATCGGCGTGCCCCCGTTGCACGACGTAGGTATCGCGGAAGGATCCGCGAGATACGCGGCCCAGTCAGGGGTCGGTGCCGCCGGGCCGACGCAAGTGAGCAGCGACTGCCCATTGGTGAGACCGGTGGCATTGAGCGCCGACGCGAACAGCTGCGCCGGAGCGGTGCCGCGGAATTCGCCGAAGCCTCCGCGCAGCGTGAGCGGCGGCGGACCAAACTGCGATTCGCCGACGAACACGGTGAAGCCCGAGCGCGGGCTGACGTGGAGCTCGGAAGGAAGATTGTCCGTGCGCCGGCCAAACGTCGAGTTGACCTCGGGGTTGTATTCCGGCTTGTTGGGATAGCGCGATCCTTCCGCGCGCAATCCATAGGTGACCTGCACCTGCGGGCTCACCCGCCACGAATCGCCCAGGTACGAGGCAAGATTGTTTGTGGCGGACTCCTGGTCGCGCGCGAAGAGCGTACGGGTGAACTGCGTTGGCTGTCCCGCGGCGAAATCCGCAAGCGAATTGAATGTGAACGTGCCGAACCGGTTTGGGACGAATCCTACGGAGCTCCTTTGCTCGTTGATGAGTCCGCCGAGTTTGAAGCGGTGCCCGCCCGCGGTCGTGAGGCGGGAGATCTCGTCGCTCATCTCGAGCAGGCTCGACTTCGTCTCTTGCGGCAGCGATGGATTTCCCCCGAACTGGAGCGTGGAGATGGCGCTCGTCCCATCTTCGAGTACCGACGCGACCAGGACGCGCCCATCGGGAGCCGACAGATATCCGGAGGTATTGCGGTTGTCGACCGATTTGTAGCCGCGGATCTCGTTGATGAACATCCCCACGTGGGACGTGAGCGTCATCATGCCTCCGCCACCCGAACCCTTGAGATCACCACCCGTGTGCGGGAGCGCCAGCGCGTTGAGACGCGAGCCGAGCTGAGTGTTGCCGCGCCAGTCTCCGCGCAGCATCAGGGAATGGTCTTCCGCGAGGTTGTAGTCGACCCGCACGAGCGCCGACGTATTGTCGTTGAGACGCTCGTCCGGTGCGAGCGGCGACGAGAGCGGGAGCCCGAAGCCCTGAACGAGATTCAGAAACCGGCTCACCGAGTCCGGACTGGTGCCAAGCCGCTCGAGCGTGAGCGGATCGGCCGCCAGAAGAGAGAGCAGCGGATCGGTGCGATGCGAGAATGTGAGCGCTCCGAAGGTGAAGAGCTTGTCCTTCACGATCGGTCCGCCAGCGCCAAAGCTGATCTGGTTCTGCGTGTACTTCTGGCCGAAGGCGGGATTCGAGTCGTCCACGAACTCCAGGCTGGGATCACGCAGGGAATAGCTGAACGCGCCCTGGACGTTGTTGGTGCCCCCTTTCGTCGTTGATGCGACCTGTCCGCCGGTGAACTGCCCACGCGCGACATCGTACGTGTTCGTCACCACACGCGTGTTGCGAATCGCTTCCGACGGAACGCTCCCCGCGCCGAAGCTGAGTCCGTCCAGGGTGATGCTGTTCTGATTGGATGGCTGGCCCGCCACGTTGAAGGACGCCTTGGTGGTGTCTGTGCCCGGCACCTGAACCACTCCGGGCGCGAGCGCCGCCAGCGCAGTCAGATCGCCCGCATCGATGGGGAGGCGATTGATGAGGTTGGGATTGAGGCTGCGTTCCGTGTTGCCGGGCTCGGGCCGCTGATTTGGATCGCCGCGCCGCGCTCCCGCGCGGACCTGCACCGTCGCGAGCTGCGTGGCGTTGCGGCCCATGCGGAAGTCCGTGATGAGCCGGTCCTCGTCGCCCTGCCGCTGGATGTCGCGTGAGACCGGCGCCATGCCGATTGCGCGCACGGTGAGGCGATAGGTTCCGCCGCCATCCGGAAACACGATCGTGTAGCGGCCATCGGGTCCGGTGGTCTTGGTGCGCGTGATGCCAGTCTCGGCGGAAGTGGCTTCAACTCGCGCCCCGGCCACCGCCTGGCTGTCGAGTCCCGAAACTCGGCCCATCAATATGTCCGTGGTCGACCCGACCTGTGCGAAGATTCGCGCGGGAAGGAGCAACGCGAGCGCCACGATCACAGTGCTGAGCGACTTCAATTTCATGTCCGACAATCTCCAAAGTTCTTCGTTCGTGCTGCCTTCACTCTTACGCGTCCGCATATCCGAATGCTGCGAACAGCGCGTTATCCGTGCATCTCGGTTTGGGTCGAGGCAGGGTATCCTCTTCGGCGGCTAGCTCGCCTCTCGCATTTGGTGCGCGGCAGTGATTTCGGGCGGCTCGAAAGGCTTTTGCGTCGGGCGCGCGGAACACATTACGATTCCCGATGCTTGCTGCGGTTCGTTCGGCTGCTCTCGTCGGCATTGACGCATATGATGTCATCGTCGAGGTTGACGCGGCGCAGGGACTTCCACAGTGGACGATTGTCGGGCTGGCCGCGAGCGCGGTCAAGGAAAGCCGCGAGCGGGTCGGTGCGGCGCTCGTCAATTCCGGATTCAAGGTACCGCCGAGACGCATCACGGTAAACCTGGCGCCCGCCGACATCCGGAAGGAAGGCACGGCGTTCGATCTGCCGATCGCTATCGGTATTCTGGTCGCCACTGGCCAGCTCGAGCGTGGTGCCGTTGCGAAGCGAATGTTCGTGGGCGAGCTCGGCCTCGACGGCGGTCTGCGGACGATGCGCGGCGCGCTTTCGATCGCACGCCACGCGCAGCGAACTGGCGTCTCGACGCTCGTGCTTCCCGCGCCCAACGTCGCGGAGGCTTGCCGCGTCAGCGCGCTCGATCTCTCCGCACCATTGACGCTCGGCGATCTCGTGCGTGAGCTGCGACAAGGAACGCTGACGCTCGCTCGTGAGGTCTCGGGTTCATCGCAACCGCGCACCGATGGAACCGATTTCGCCGATGTGGTCGGTCAACAGGGAGCCAAGCGTGCGCTCGAAGTTGCCGCCGCCGGCGGACACAACGTGCTGCTTCTCGGGCCACCGGGCGCCGGAAAAACGATGTTGGCGCGACGACTGCCGACGATTCTCCCGACGCTGAGCGAAGAGGAAGCGCTCGAGGTAATCGCCATTCATTCCGTCGCCGGTGTTCTCGGACGCAGCAGCGTGAGCGATGGGATGCGGCCTTTCCGCGCGCCGCATCACTCGATCTCCAGCGCGGGACTCATCGGCGGAGGCTCCCTCCCGCGCCCCGGCGAAGTGAGTCTCGCACATCACGGGGTGCTCTTTCTCGATGAGATGCTCGAGTTCCCTCGGCACGTGCTCGATGGATTGAGACAGCCGATGGAGGATGCCAGGGTTGTGATAGCCCGCGCGTCACAGGCGGTGACCTATCCCGCGCGATTCACTCTAATAGGCGCGTCGAACCCGTGTCCGTGCGGCAGAGCGGCCGATCCGCTCGGCGTGTGCAACTGCAGCGCGACGGATATCGAGCGCTACAACGCGCGCATCTCCGGCCCGCTGGCCGACAGAATAGACATGCACGTCACAGTCGGCGCCGTTGCGCTGCGTGATCTGAGCGGCGCCAGCACGGGTGATTCTTCGCCGTCGATTCGCGCACGGGTCGAGCGCGCTCGCGGGACTCAGCGAAGGAGATTCGCCGGAAACCCGGGCGTATCCTGCAACGCTTACGCGATCGGCCGTTGGCTCGATGCCAACACTCCGGTGCACGCCGAAGCGAGGACGCTCCTTCAGACTGCGGCCGAGCGTCTCGGCCTGTCGGCGCGCGGCTACCATCGCGTCCTTAAAGTCGCGCGCACGATTGCCGACCTCGACGATGTCACAGTGGTCGGGCCAGCTCACGTGGCAGAAGCTCTTCGCTATCGCCCGCTGTCGCGGACGGCTCCGATCCTCACGGCTCCTGCGAGCTCAGCGTGAATCTCGTGCGGTCGTGCTCCACCTGCCACTCGAGAGTGAGGACTGAGGGGCGTGATGTCCGCCCCTCAGCCTCACCGTTCACGAACCGGCTTTAATGACCGCCTTTGCGGCCTGGATCGCCGGGGGTCCCGCCATCCTCGTCATTCGACCCGTGATGATGATTCGAGTTACCCGGATCGCAGCCCTCGGGCCCGTTGCCCACGCCCTGGTTGCACTTTTCCTTGTCCTTGTCCTTGTCTCTATCCTTGCCTTTGCCGCCCGCGCAGCCGGTGACTGCGGTGCCTGTGATCGTCACGTCGGCTTTAGACCAAACATTCCCGGCGAAGGTTCCACGCGTCAGGGTGATGCCCGCCCCGGCGAGAATCGTTCCGATGAAATGCGAGTCGGTCAGGGTCGCAGCTTGCGCGACCCACCATGTCACATTGCACGGCTGAGCGGCACCGGCCATGACGACCGAGAAGTTGGTGCCCGTGAGTGCGCCGGTCCCGCTGGTTCCGACCTTGAAAATCCAGGTCCCGCTCGCGGGCCCGTTGAGTGTCAACACGCCCGTCAACGTCGCCGCCGCATCGAAACAGTACACGCCCGGCGAAAGCATCACGCCAGCGAGGGTACCCGTCAGAGTCGTGCAAGCGTCGCCGGGCTTTGGCGCGAGCGTGGCGTACGTGCTGAGAAAGTTGTTGAATGCCTGCGTGGCGGCCCCATCCCCTATGTGAACCGTCCCCGTAACCGGGCAAACAGTCTGAGTGAACGAACCGGTGGGGGCAGCCTGGAAGGTGCCCACGTCTCCGATGATTGTCCCGTTGGTGCATGTCACGGCCGCATTGGCGAGCACCGCGAAATTCGACACCTTAGCGGCGGATGGGCGGTCGCTCGAGCGGGATGAGACGAGCGGTGGTGCGCTGATGCGGGAAGCGGAGTCGTTGCTGCACGCCGCTGAGAGCAGCGTCAACGCGACGAAGGCTCCTGCGGCAAGTCTGGACGGAGCAAGCGCTCGTACCAGATGCCTTGGAAGATTGTGCGCGTACATGTGGGCCTCCTTAGGGTCCTGGTGGTTCTAGATAAGCCAATATCCGAAAGGAGCTGGGCGCGATCCCCCACTGGTATCGCGCGATAGCGCTCCTCGTGAGCGTGGCGCACGCCCTCGGCCGTGAAGGATGGCTATCATCGCGATTGCCCGATAATGGCAACTCTTGTTCGAACATTCATAATCACTACTTCCTGTTTAAATAAGTAGTAGTCAATTAGTAGTAGCCAATTAGTGGTAGGCGATCGAATGCAGATATGTCGGTATCTGTCTGCTCGTGCCCTTCGAAGGCGGAGATGCAGAAAGGCGGAGCGCCCTTTGTTGGGACGCTCCGCCTTTTAGTCTCTGTACCGGACCCCTTTCGGGGCCCGGCCAGACAAGGTGCTTACTGTGGTGGTATTACGATCCTGTCGCTGCCGATCGTCACGATACGGAAGTCGTCGCGACGGTTCTGCTGCCAGCAGGCTTCGTTGTGCTCGGTGCAAACCGGGCGCTCCTCGCCATAGCTCACGAGGTCGAAGCGATCTGCCGCAATGCCGTGGTCAACGAGGTACCGCTTGGCACTTGCCGCACGGCGCTGGCCAAGGGCCAGGTTGTACTCGTCGGAGCCACGCTCGTCAGCATTACCCTCGATACGAATTCTCATACCCGGGTTAGCCTGCAGCCACGGGATCTTCACATCGAGTGTAGCAGCTGCATCCGGTCTGATCGTCGACTTGTCGAAGTCGAAGTAGATCGG
>JAYWBE010000388.1:0-3434 GCA_043781715.1 Gemmatimonadaceae bacterium | reverse complement strand
TGAAGAGCCTCCGCCTTGCCGTCAGAGGCTTCACCGTCTCGCTCCGGGAAATGGGCACTTCTCCTGAGCACGTATTGATCGCCCTCAAAACCGTGATCAACAATCGAGCCCTCATACCTATCGCTCCGCACGCGTCGGATTGGAACGGCGACGATCTGCGCGAAAAGATCAGCACATGGTGCATCCAGGGGTTCTTCCGAGAAGAGACAACCTGAGCCAAGGCTGAGAGCGAGCGGGAGGATCCTGGCTTGTTACGCCAGACTGCTGGGCGCTTTAGTGACGCCCGCTCCAAAAACATCGTCGGACCAGTCGAGAGACTGTCCGTCTGACCGCGCCAAATCCGACAACCCGTCGACTCTGTCCAGCAGCAGCTGCACCGATTTCTGGATTCTCGCGAGGTGCTCTATTTGGCCAGCCGTAAGACTGCCCTGGGCCCCCAGAGTGAGGAGATAAACGGACGCGGCGATCGTGTTGAGCGGCGTTCTCATTTCCTGACTCATAGCCGCGACGACGTGTTCATGCTCGCGTTTCGTACCGTCGGCTTTGTCTCGCGCGGCTGCCAGGCAGTAAGCGGCGGCGGCAAACTGTGCCAGGCTCTCCATCACACGAACATCTTCGGCGTCGAATTGATGTCTGCGCGGCGGGTGGGATATAACCCAAATGGTTCCCAACTGAGCTGATTGAACGTCCGCCCTGAACGGCACCACCAGGCCCTCAGTGAATTCAATGCCCGCGGCCCTGAAGTAGTCGTACTTGAGGTCGGGTCGAGAGAGAATAATGGGTCTACTTTTGTCGAGACATTCGCCGCAAGGACTGAAATTGCGGGGGGTCGTGCCCCCTACGTGAGCAGCCAGGCATCCCGCCAGCGCGACCCACCGGAATTGCTCGCCACCCTCAGGCGCCGGCTCGAGCAGGCTCACACCTGCTGTACTCGTATCAGGCCCGCCGCCGCATAGCTCTATCGCAGCCGACAGGAGCCCTTGAAGAATGGCGTACGGTTCTTCACCCGTATGCGCCGCAATCCGGCGGAGAGCGAGACTCTCGCGAGTTGCAGCGGACGCCACAGCTGATCCCGATGCGCGCGACGACCTATCCCCAACGCTGATCTCCGCCGTCTTGCCGTGCCGTGTATTACGCGGTTGGGCTTGGTCCCTGCTGAATGTGTTCTGGCTAACGCCCATTGCTATCGCCGAATAAGTGAGTTCTCACAGGAAGCGAGACCAAGGTTGAGAATTGCAACAAGTGTACCTCGTAGGATCTAGGAATTGGAGTGCTGCATGTTCGTCGTGACGATGAACCCAACGATGGCGCGCACACAATTCTCTGCGAGAAATCTGGGGGGAGATATCAATCGCCCCGGGATTTTGATCTTGCCCAGTATCTGGCGCGCTGCTTCCGTGACGTAAGTGGGGGCCTGGGGCGGTATCGCTGTCAGATCATCCCGGCCCGCAAGCAACATCCTGACATTCCGCAGATCTACCACGCCCTGCAGATAATTTCGAACGAGCTCCAGAAACCGAGGATCCGCCGCGATTATATAGGCTCGGCCTGAACGCAGGAGAGTTTTCCACTCGTTCTCGACAAATGGCGGCCGGAGGTCCGCGACAATGACTGGTTTGCCTAGCCGGGCAGCGAGTGCTGATACTTCAGTCTCCAGCGCGCTGGTAGTCACAACGAGGTGTGTGCGTTGGAGTGCCGAGGGGGTGACGTCTCCCGCCGTCAGCTGCTCGGGTAATAGCGCTGTGGTTTCCAGGCCATAATCCTCCTTCATCTCTCGCGCCAGGCCATACGCCTGATCGGCCGTTTTGGCGATGACGGTGGCACGCAACCTCCGGCCAAGCGCGGCGATTCTCAGATCGTCGGTGAAGCGCAGCATCGAGAATCCCCGCACGACTCCGGCAACCAATACGTCGGTGAGAAAGGCCCCCGAGGGTGGCCGCTCCTCAACCAAAGCGGTTGCGGGAGCGACAAACACCCCCGATCGCGGCCGCAGGACGACGAGGCCCTCCTGAGCGAGAGTCTGATAGGCCGCCAGCACGACTCGCGGGTCCACGTCGAACTCGCCTCCGATCTCGCGGGTGCTCGGCAGTCGATCACCGGGAGAGAGCGCGCGAGCGCGCAGCGAATGCTCAATTCGCGTTCGCAGGTTGCTCGCGATAAACCCTTTTCTGTGTGCGGCCATGAGTGGCTATATAGGAAGGGCCGTGCCGTGACTCTCCCATAGCTCATGAGCACCTCCAGACAACCGCAAAATGCAGCAGTCGACAACAGCTAGGGGGAACTGCTACACACGACCGCGCCACTCGAAGGGTTGTTTGCCGTTAGACGGGGCGCGGCCTCCCTTCTGCACCGGTTCTCGCGTTGCAGACCCTTGGCGGTGGATGTCACCGCCAGCCCGGAAGGCTTGGATCTCCCGGGATTCAGTCCTCGGCGCACCGAGCTTGACGGGAAATACGTCCCGGTGACCGCCATCGAGGTAAAAACATGCAGCTCCTATCCCATAGCAAAACCCTCATTCCCGCACTCGCAACGGCATTCGTTGTTGGATGCTCTTCAAAGGACACCATGAATCGAGACACGACTTTAGCCGCCGAGCCAGCTCGCGCAGACACCGTCAGCGCGATGGCTACTCCCAACACCCAGATGCAGCAGGTTCTCGATCAGCTCTCGACGCTTGGCGGCAGACCAATCGAGACACTCAGTGCTGCCGAGGCGCGGAAGCAGCCGACTCCGACCGATGCGGTGAAGGCATTGCTGACGAAAGACGGGAAATCCACAGCACCCGATCCCGCGGTTGCGTCAGTCGATCGCACCATTCCGGGTCCCGCCGGGCCGCTCCCGGTTCGAATCTACACTCCAAAATCGGGCACCGGCCCCTTCCCGGTCGTTGTCTACTATCACGGCGGCGGTTGGGTGATCGCCAACAAGGATGTGTACGACGGCGGAGCCCGTGCACTTTCAAAGATGGCGAACGCTGTCGTCGTGTCGGTGGACTACAGGTTAGGTCCGGAGCACAAATTTCCGGCCGCTCACGACGACGCGTTCGCAACGTACGAGTGGGCGCTCAAGAACGCAGCATCGCTGAATGGCGATCCAAAACGGGTCGCCATTGCTGGCGAGAGCGCAGGTGGCGGGCTTGCGGTTGCCACGGCGATTATGGCACGCGGCAAGAAAATCCAGATGCCTCTCGCGATAGTATCAGTCTATCCCATCGCCGGAACCGATACCATGACGTCGTCTTACGTGGAGAACGCGAAGGCGAAGCCTCTCAACCGGCCGATGATGAGCTGGTTCTTCGACAAGTATCTGAACGGGCCACAGGATCGCGCCAACCCGCGCGTCAATCTGGTGGCCGCCGATCTCAATGGTCTCCCGCCTACGACCATCATCAACGCCCAGATCGATCCCCTGCGCTCAGACGGCGAGATGCTCGC
>JAYWBE010000387.1:0-3443 GCA_043781715.1 Gemmatimonadaceae bacterium | reverse complement strand
CGGTCTCCGGCATCGAGACGTTCGGGATGACGCGCGACCAGGCGCGCTTCCTCAACCTGCCCTTCTATCAGACCGGCAAGGTCAGGAAGGATCCCATCGGCCCGGAGGATGTCCGCATCGTTCTCGATCTCCTCGAGGAGCAGAAGCCGGAGCTCGTATTCGTCGCCGGCGATCTCTCCGACCCGCACGGCACACACAGGATGTGCCTAGAGGCTATACAGGGAGCGCTCGCACAGTACTCGGGCCCGCCGCCGGAGATGTGGTACTATCGCGGAGCCTGGCAGGAGTGGGAGATCGCCGAGGCCGACGTGCTGGTCCCGCTGTCGCAGGACGAGCTGCGGGCGAAGAAGATGGCGATCTTCAAACACCAGAGTCAGAAGGATCGCGCCCCCTTCCCGGGGCAGGACGACCGGGAGTTCTGGCAGCGCGTCGAGGAGCGGAACCGCAACACCGCGCAGCGCGTCGACCGGCTCGGCCTTCCCGAGTACTTCGCGATGGAAGCGTACGTGGTGCGGCGCGCGGGCGTGCCGATCGAGTCCGAAATGGTCGCGACGAGCTCGCTTGCCGAGAAAGAGACCGCGCGGCCGAGAGTCGTGGCGGCGAAGTCGGCGCGCTGAATTTCCTTAGCTTCCAGCGTTGGAGTCTTTGCCGGTACGTCGGAGGGATTCCTCTTCGGGAGCTCTCGCCTGTAGCTTCGCCTTGCGGCTCGCTACACCGCGCCACCTGGCAGCGGCGCTGGCTCCGGCCGCTCCCGCCGAGGACACCCTCACCGACCGCGTACAGAGATGTCACTCGCAGCGGCGCGAACTAGACCTTGAGAATGATCTTCCGCCGGTAGAGAACGAGCAGAATCCCGTACCAGAGCAGCACGAACGCGATCGCGAACGCCAGCGATGCAACACGCGGGGGCAGCCACGGCAGGAAGACCGACTGGTAAATCGCGTCCTGAATCGCCGTGGATTTGCCGGCGTAGTTCACGTGCCAGAGCGTATAGATCAGCCTCGCCATCACGCCCGAACCCACGAACGCCACGATTGGATTCACGCCGTACACGACGAATGGCTTCGTCCACCACTTCACGTTGCAGGCGTCCACGATCCACATGATCGTCGCCAGCGCAATGCACGCCATTCCCGCGGTGAACATCACGTACGAGCTCGTCCACAGATTCTTGTTGATCGGGAACGACCAGTTCCACATCAGACCGATCAGCATGGCGATCGATCCCGCGGCGAAGAGCCCGCTGATCCTCTCGAGCAGCGGCTTCTCCTTCAACCCAATCCACCGCCCCGCGATGACACCCAGCATTGCCGTCGCGATCGCCGGGATCGTGGACATCGGACCCTCGGGGTCGAACGTCACGCTCCCGATCCAGGTGTGATTCGTCCCCAGGATCAGCCTGTCCAGATAGGCCGCGAGATTCCTGTCCTTGGTGTGCAGCAGCAGTGCCCCGATCTCGTTCTCGCCTGGAACAGGAATCAGTGTCATCGCGAACCAGTACCCGAGAAGCAGCGTGCCGATAATGATGACCTGCGTCTTGAGCGTCGTCTTCAGTGTCAGCAGGCCAGCGCAGATGTACACTATCGCGATCCGTGGCAGCACGCCGAGAATGCGGACGTGCTCGATGCGGAAAATGACCCGGTCCCACGCCGTCGCGTTCGGAAGCGAATCGATCGTTCCCCACTGATAAAACGGGAACATCGCCATCGCGAAGCCGAGCAGATAGATGATGATGCCGCGCCGGAGGATCTGCTTGACGAGAGCTGAATCGTCGTCGCCCCGCGCGCGCCGCGCCGACATCGAAAGGTGCGTCGTGATGCCGACGATGAAAAGGAAGAACGGAAAGATCAGATCGGTCGGCGTCCAGCCATCCCACGCAGCGTGCTCGAGCGGCGGAAAGATCGCGCTCCAGGTGCCGGGATCGTTCACCAGCAGCATGCCCGCGATGGTGATACCGCGAAAAACGTCTAGCGAGATCAATCTCTCGCGCACCGGGAGAGCTGGTGCGACGGTCGAGGTTGTCGCGTCATAGCGCGTCGAAATCGCGCGCGGTGCCGCGGCTGCGCTCATAGGTCCCCTGAATATCTGAGTAATGGTTGCTGCCACTATATATACGAGCGGCCATTGCGGCGCGTTACGCCTCTCTTCCCGACCCCATGACCCCCGACCCACTCAGCGACGCGTGCATGCCCTCACCGACGCCGCGCAGAGATGCAGAGCGAAGCGCGACGACGGCTAGTAGACAGGCCGCAGCGGCGGCGACCAGTCTGACAGCCGCGCATCGCCCGTGACTGTAAGCTGACGCAGCCGGCCGGTGCGCTCATCGAGTACCCAGATGCCCCTCGGATCTCCGATCGCGCCCAGCCGCCGCGTGATCGACAGGTGCCGACCGTCCGGCGCCCAGGCAGGATCCTCGTTCTCGCCTTCGTTCGTGAGCTGCGTCATCACACGATCCTTCACGCGTATCGTCCACACCTGGAAGTCGCCGTTCTGCTGCTGAAACGCGATCTCTGCGCCGCTCGGCGACCAGTCCGCCCCCGTGCGATAGCTGCGCTTTCCGGGAACGACCGGAGTAATCCGCCTCAACCCGGTGCCGTCGATGTTCATGGTGTAGAGCTGCGGCGTAAGTGGAACCGGCGACATGAAGACCACCTGCTTTCCATCGGGGCTGAAACTCGGCGACGTCGTCTCGAATCCGGTGCGTCCGACGAATGGCTTCGGCACAGAGTCGTCACCATTCGCGCTGGCGAGAACCAGCTCGGCCGGAGAATCTCCGCCGCTTGCCCAGACGATGTTCTTGCCGTCTTTCGTGTAGACGGGCGTGATGTTGAGTCCGCGGTTCGACGCGGACAGGAGCCTCGGTTTCATCGCGCGTAGATCGATCTGCGCGATCCGCGTTCCCCGGTCGTCCGCGTCCACGTAGACGAGGTATCGACCCGAGGGATGCCACGAAGGAGAAAGGGCCGCGCCCACCGTCGGGATCGTGCGCTCGTTCGCGCCATCGCTATCCACGATCTTGAGCTTGGTCCCATCGATGAACGCGATTCGCGAAGCGGCGATTCCGCGCGTGCCTGTGATCCAGCGTTCGATCTCGTCGCTCACGACGTGAATCCCGAGCCGGCGCTCGCGCTCGAGCGAATCGCGCACGACGGAATCCTTCAGGACGAGCCGCGCATACACCGAGTCGGAATGGAGCGTGTCCCTCACCGCGTTCGCGCGGAGCAGCACGTCGCGGCGATCGAGCTCGCGCGAAAGAGAGTCGCGTGCGGCCTCGGCGCTGCGCGCATTCGCGCGGTCGCGTGTCGTCTTGATTGCAACGCGCTTAGCCGCCGCTCGTGCGAGACTGTCTCTCGTCGACGAGTCCGCCGCCAGGGCGTCAATCGCCGCCCCTGCTTTCGTGCCGAGGAGCGTCGAAAGAGAATCGCGCATCGCCGGCAGCCTGT
>JAYWBE010000386.1:0-3453 GCA_043781715.1 Gemmatimonadaceae bacterium | reverse complement strand
TCCGGAATCATCAACATGCTCGGCCCCGACACCGACGTGCCGGCGCCGGACGTCAACACAAACGAGCGCGTGATGGCCTGGGTGATGGACACGTACTCGATGCACGTCGGCCACACCGTTACTGCCGTCGTGACCGGAAAGCCGGTGGAGCTCGGCGGATCGCTTGGCCGGCGCGAAGCGACAGGCCGCGGCTGCATGATCGTAACCAAGGAAGCGCTCCAGCACCTCGGAATGCCGGTGAAGGGAACGACTGTCGCGGTCCACGGATTCGGGAACGTCGGCTCCGTGGCGGCGCAGCTTCTCGCCCGCGAAGGTTGCAAGATCGTGGCGATCGGCGACCGGTCCGTCTCCCTGCATAATGCCGGCGGCATCGACATCGACGAGGCGATCGCTTATGTGAAGAAGAACCGGGCTCTCGAAGGCTACGGCAAGGCGGAGGTGATCTCCGGAGCGGACATCCTGACTCTCGCGGTTGATGTGCTGCTTCCCGCCGCGCTCGAGAACGTCATCACCACGAAGAACGCGAAGGACATCAAGGCGCGGATCATCTGCGAGGGTGCGAATGGACCGACAACGGCCGCGGCGGATTCCATACTGGACGAGAACGGCATCTTCGTCATCCCCGATATTCTTGCCAACGCGGGTGGAGTCACGGTCTCGTACTTCGAGTGGGTGCAGGACCGCGGCGGATACTTCTGGCCGGAGGATCTCGTCAACGAGCGGCTCGAGACGATCATGCGCCGCAGCTTCAAGGATGTGCTCGACCTCTCGCGCCAGCGTCGCGTGAACATGCGCACCGCAGCCTACATGGTCTCGATCGGCAGAGTGGCCAGCGTCCACAAACTACGCGGCATCTACGCGTAGATGCGACTTGTCGTCGCCGTCGTGGGCAAGGCGCGCAACGCGGCGCTAGGCGAAGCGATCCGGGACTACGAGACACGAGCGGCGCGGTACTGGCCGCTCGACGTGCATGAGGTTCGCGAAGAGCGCGCGACCGGGATTCCAGTGGACAAGGTGAAGGAGCGCGAAGGGTTGCGACTTTCGGAGAAGGTGCCAGAGAGAGCGCAGACCGTCGCCTGTGAGATTGGGGGGAAGTCGCTCAACTCGGAACAGTTTGCCGAGCTCCTGCAGACAGCGCGCGAGCAGGATCGCGATCTCGCTTTTCTGATCGGCGGAGCGTTCGGCCTCGCGCCCAGCGTCACGAATGATTCAACCATTAAGCTTTCGCTCGCGCCGTGGACGCTACCCCACGAGATCGCGCGCCTCGTTCTGGTCGAGCAGATCTACCGGGCGGGGACCATCGTGCGCGGCGAGCCGTACCACAAGTGACGATAGTTCGCGACCAAGCTCCTGGAACACGCGGGTCGGGCTCCGAGGAGGCCGACTGGTTCGAGCAGTGGTTCGGTGAGGACTATCTTCACATCTACCAGCATCGCGACGAGCGAGAGGCCGAACACGCCATCGAGCTGATCGCCTCGAATCTGGCGGGTCGTGAGATCCATTCAGTGCTCGACCTCGGCTGCGGCGCGGGCCGTCACACCAAGGTATTGTTCGAGCGTTGGTGGACAGTGGGTCTCGATCTCTCGATGGCGCTCCTCAAGCTCGCGAGAAAGGAATCACCCGACGCTCCGTACGTGCGGGCCGACATGAGGGAGCTGCCATTCGCCGACGAGAGCTTCGATCTGGTCGTGAATCTCTTTACGAGTTTCGGCTATTTCGAGGACGACGGCGAGCATGCCCGAGTTCTTGCCCGTGTGTGCGCCGTCACACGACGCGGCGGAACGTTCGTCATCGACTTTCTGAACGCGGGGCAGGTGCGCCGCGAGCTTGTTCCCTACGACGAGCGCGTGGAAAACGGCATCACCATCGAGCAGATCCGAACGATCAGCCGGGACGACAGGTTCGTCGAAAAGAGGATAAGGCTTCGCGGGCGCGGCAAGGAGTACATTGAGCGGGTGCGCTTGCTGTCCGAAGCGGATCTCGAGCGGATGCTCAGCGCTGCTGGATTCGAAGTGTCGAAGCGCTTTGGAGACTACGGCGGCACCGGCTGGTCCGAGGATTCGCCCCGCACGATACTTTTCGCGAGCCGCCGATGAATCCTCGAATCGTAACCCAACCGCTCGCGGGCAACCCGCTCGCCGCCGCCGTGATTGCGGGGAATCCCCCGCTAGGCTGGTACGAGCCGGTCCCAGCCGACGCCGCGTTGTGGCGGGACCGTCTCGAGTCGGTTCGATTGGACTTCGCCGATAATTGGCTGGCGAAGCTGGGGGCCGCTTTCGACGCGACGGGAAGGGCGAAGGAGCGACTCGAAGCGTCGAGCGCTGGGCGTGGCGTGGTCGTGACGACAGGCCAGCAGCCCGGTCTCTTCGGCGGGCCGATATACACACTGTCCAAAGCACTCAGCGCGCTCGCCGTCGCTGACGCGCTTCAGGAAGCCACTGGAGTTCCGGTCGCGCCGGTATTCTGGGCGGCGACGGACGACACGGATTTCAATGAGGCGAGCAGCACCGTGGTCTCGATTCCGGGCGGCGCGCAGCTCCTGCGCATCGATCACACCGAGCCGCTCGGTCGAGCAATGGCATCGATGCCCTTGGGCGACGTGCCCGCACAGCTGGAAGCGCTCACGCGAGCGGCGGGATCGACGATTGACCGCACGCCAATCGAGTTGCTCGAGCGATTCTATGCGTCGGGGCAGACGATCGGATCCGCTTATGTGTCGTTCCTCCGGGCGCTGTTTGCGCCGCTCGGCATCGCTGTGATCGATGCATCGCACACTGCGACGCGGGCGGCGGCAAAACCGGTGCTGAGCGCGGCTCTCGAGAAGGCCGGCGACATCGCCGCGAGAGTCTCCGAGCGCAATCGAGAAATCGAAGAGGCGGGGTTCACGCCCCAGGTTCAGGATGTGCCCGGTCTCTCGCTAGTCTTCAACTCGGCGTCGGGTGGACGCAAACGCATTCCGATCAAGGCGGCTGGCAAGCAGGCCGCGTCCGAAGAAATGGGTCCGAACGTGTTGCTGCGCCCGGTTGTGGAGCGCGCAATCCTGCCCACGGCGACCTACATAGGTGGTCCGGCGGAGATCGCATACTTCGCGCAGGTCTCCCCGATAGCGGAGACCCTTGGCATTCCAAGGCCATCGATCGTTCCGCGGTGGTCATGCACGATCATCGAGCCACACGTCGAAAAGATTCTCGAGAAGCTCTATCTGGTCCCCGAAGATTTCCGTGATCCGCACGAGGTCGAGGCGCGCGTCGCGCGAGCGCGTTTGCCCAAGCGCGTCATCGACGAGCTCAACGCCACGCGCGCGCTACTCGACAAACAGCTCGATGAGCTGAGCGACGCGGTCGCGGAAGAACGGGCACCGGTGAGTCCAGCTGTGACTGGAGGATTGCGAGCGAATCTGATGCGCCGTCTCGACCGGTTTGAGCGGAGGCTCGTCGCTGCCGCCAAGAAACA
>JAYWBE010000385.1:0-3465 GCA_043781715.1 Gemmatimonadaceae bacterium | reverse complement strand
TCGAGCGACGCACCGAGTTTCCGCCGCGCAGCGACACGTTAGAAGCGAGCTTCTGGTGCGAGATGCCGTGGTGCGGACGAGGACTCGCTACGTGGCATAAATCGCCCGACTGCAGCAACGCAACGTTAGGCAGCGGGTGGTTCAACCTCAGGCCGAGGCGCCGGCGGCCACAATGCCCAACCCGTTAGGCACCGATGATATCAGCAATCCCCTGACCCGCAATACACTCGGTGACTGTCTTGCCGCGATTATCCGTGTCGCCCGGCCGAGCGCCCTGCTCCACCAGCAAGCGAATGATCTCCCGTTGCTGCTCCGCCGCCGCGGCGGTCCCGCTGCCCCCGCGCCCGGTGTTCTGAACGGCCAAGTGGAGCGGTGTTGACCCGCTTCCATTCTTGCGCCGCGGATCGGCACCGTTCGCGAGAAGAACACGAACCGCAGCCGCACAGCGCGTCCGAACCGCCCGATGCAGCGGTGTCACTCCACTCTTGTCCGCCGCGTTTGGGTCGGCACCCACACGGAGCAAGTACGCAACGATGGCTGCCTGCGCTCTCGGGGCCCACGTCTCCGATCCGGGCTGTCCGATAGTCGCGTAATGAATCGGTTGCGCCCCCCGGCGATTTCTTGCGCGGACGTCCGCGCCGTGGCCGACGAGTTCCTTCGCGATGTCCGTTCGGTAGGCCGCTGCGGCTACGTGCAGGGCCGTGTCGCCCGCGTAGACATAATGCTCGATTTCCTTGAAGTAGTACGACATCGACGAGTTACGGGTCGCGCCAATGGGCGACGCGTCCAATGCGAGCCGCGGGGAGGCCGCAAGCAGGCGCGACCCTTTTGCCCTGTCACCCGTCGCGATTGCGCGGAGCAGCCGCCAGAGGTCCGCGTCTTTCCCATCTCTAGATCTCGTACCGGTCACGATCATGGTTCTCTTGTCTCTTCCAGCAGCGCATGCGCCTTCTCGAAAGCCTGCAACTGCGCGATCTCACGTGCGGGACCGGGCGGTGGCGCCTTCCGCGCCCGCCCGCGTAGTCGGCCGTCCCCCGCATCCTTACGCCACTTCGACAGCATGAAGGGATGAATCGTCAGCGCAGCAGCCACGCTCTTCACTTGCAACCCCGGCTGCTGACTGAGTCGCACAGCAGTCAGCTTGAACTCGTCGCTGTACTTCCGCACCGCGCGTGGGCCCGATCGTGGCATAGTTGACACTCCATGCTGGTTAGGTGGAAGTGTCTACAAAAATGGTGCAAGAACCCTCGTCTGCTGCAACTATCGTTAGACAGCAACGCGGGACCGCCTCCGCCTATCGCGAAGAGAGAAAAGGAGGCTGGCGACAATTGCAACAAACAACCCCATAGCAGTTGAAGCAAGCGTGGGTACCCGGATCCACTGTACCGCCATCACCGGAAGTCTCTCATCACCTTGAGGACAGTAGGTCCCGGAAGGAGTTAGAACGCCGCTCTCCACACATGCTTTGACGGTCAAATACTCCCATGCACCGGGCAACACAAGCGCCACGAGCGAGACCAAGGCTGCGAGGATGAGAATTCGCGAAGAAGTGATGCGCATTGAGCTGTAGTTGCTGGCTAACGCCTTAGTTCAGCTGCAAGCACGCTATCACCATTGCGGCGAAGCCGCATCCGAAAAAGTGCTTGTCAGCTGCAACGTTCGTTAGACGGCTTCGGCGAACGTGCCACCGCTCTACGCGAAGAGCCACCGGACCAAGAGATACCCCGCAATGCTTCTAATTGCCGGTAGCTTCATGCCTTAGTGAGACGGCGGGTCCTGACGGATTACTCGCCACGTTGTCCTGTCCAAAACCACGCCATCGAAAGAGACCTCGTTACCCTGGATTTGTGGCGTTCCCAAATGGTATCGGTAGTCGGTTGCGAGCGGATCTTCCCTGTTCAAAAAGAGAGAGTCCAAACGCGCACTTCGGAAATCGTACCGTATTGCGTAAAGCCTGTTTGTCGGTTGGTGGGGCTCAATACCCCAATAATGGATCACCGACTGGCGCGGAATTGTCGGGGTCGAGAAGTACGCGTCAAAGAAAGGAAGAAAGTCGCGGAGCTTGCGACGCGCCGTGGGAGTCCAGAGGATGTGCTCGGTCGGGAAACTCTCGTACGATGGGACGGAGGATGTCGGGAGTGGTACGGTGTCGGTGCGCACCGGGAGGAAAACGAGCGAATCCTCGCCCACGGCCGCGACGCCGAAAGCGAGGTCCACGGTGTCTATAGTAACTCCTCCACGCCGGAGTACGGCGCGTTGGCCCTCCTCCAAAATGGTCGCCCAGTTCGTGGTGTCGGTGAGAGTGTACCCCGATGGGAGAGTGCTTTGCGCGGCTGGCGCCGTGTCCGGTATGGGTTGTGGCTTGGCGGCCGACGACGTGTCCGGTATCCGCTGTGGTACGGGGGCCGACGCTGTCCCCGGCGGCAGTTGTGGCTCGGGACTCGCGCAACTGACCAGCAGAGACAGGATCGGCACTGCTATCAAAAGAGCTCGCATAAAGATGATCGTCGCCGTCTAACGCCTTAATTCAGCTGCAAGCACGTTACCACCGTCGCGGCGAAGCCGCATCCGAAAAGTGCTTGTCGGCTGCAACGTTCGTTAGGCAGGACCGGGTCGATCAAATATTTGCGCTACCTTCCGAGTCAGCAAAGCGCCGCCGCCCGGTTACCGAACCGTCGAGTTCCAATTCAAGCCTTTCGATTCCCCAGCGCCCAGGAATGGCGTCAACCAAGTACATGTCTAAGTCAATGAGTTGATCTATCGCGTCCCTCTCATCGTGGACCACTTGAGCAACCAAGGGCCCGCCTGAATGAACGCGAAGAATTCGATGCGCCTCCCTGACCAAGTTAAGGAATTCTACCTCCGATAAGTTGTGCTCGATCAGAACCTTGTCCGCATCTTGGGGCCCCGCGGTAGCTCTATGCGCAACGACGTCATGACGCAGCCGTTGGAGGCGACGCACATCATCGTTGGTCGAAGACAGCCGCGCCAAATCGGCAAGAATAAGTTTGCGCTCTACTTTTGAGAATTTCTTGATATACCAGGGTAACGATCGAGCTCGCCGGCTAGTATCAAAAACTTTCCATAGATGAATCACTGCATCATCGCGAGCGGCACGTAGGCAAAGCCAAACAAAGTCTTCGCTGAGGCGGGCCAGCGAGGACTTTCTAAGGACCATTTCTCTTAGATGGAATGAGAGGCTGCCAAGAGCCCGCGCGATCTGAAGGTCTTCGGTCAACCCGCGCACAAAGGCGCTCCTATTGGGAATCAAAGAGAACCTCTCAGTCGCTGCCTAACGCCCAAGTTCAGCTGCGAGCGATCTACTTTCAAGGCGCATCAGTATTTGCGCGCCGCAGGCAGGAGACTCGAAAGGCGAGAAACCCTTTGCTTCCTTAACATTCGCGCTCGTCATGCTGCAACTATCGTTAGCTAGCGCCGAGAAAGCCTCACACGATGAAGGACATT
>JAYWBE010000384.1:0-3472 GCA_043781715.1 Gemmatimonadaceae bacterium | reverse complement strand
TCGTCGCGGCGCTGTCCCGGTTTCTGGATTCGCCCAAAGGCGGCGGCTCGGGAGCGCGACAGCCTCCGCTCGAGGTGTGGGCGCGCTCTCCCGTCGCGAGCGAGGGAGTCCTGCTCTTTCTGAGTGACACCGCCCTCGTGGCGGCGAAAAAAGCGTTCTCGCCTGTACATATTGCGCGCACCGTCAAGCGAGAATCATTGCCGGACGAAAGCTTTCTCATCATCGAAGGCGGCGTCACGCCGGCTTGGGGAGCGGCCGAAGCCTCCGCGAGACTCTCTCCACAATAAATCGATTCGCTTGTACGCCCTCACCTTTCACTGGAAGACGATGACGCGTTTCTGGCCCACAATTACTTGTTGCGCGTCGCTGGCCGCCGTCTCGGCGACCGCGCAAACGCCTCGCGAATCGCGGCTTACATCAGCACGTGCTTCACAATTCGCCGACTCGATCCTTCGGCTGATGACGCTCGAGGAAAAGATCGGGCAGCTCAATCAGTTGCCAGGCACGGGGACCGCGACCGGGCCGCGCGCACCGCAGGGCGGAGAAGCGCTCGTGCGCTCCGGCGGCGTTGGATCGTTCCTCGGAATCTTTGGCGCCGAGTACACGCGCGAGCTCCAGCGGATCGCGACCCGGGAGTCGCGGCTCAAGATCCCGCTCCTCTTTGCCAACGATGTGATTCATGGATTCCGCACGATCTACCCTGTTTCGATCGGGGAGGCCGCCAGCTTTGACTCAGCTCGCGTCGAAGCGTCCGCTCGACAGGCTGCAGTCGAGGCGACGGCCCACGGCCTTCATTGGACATTCGCTCCGATGGTGGACATCGCGCGCGACCCGCGATGGGGGCGCATAGTCGAGGGGGCTGGCGAAGATCCCTGGCTCGGAAGCGTCATGGCCGCCGCGCGCGTCCGTGGATTCCAGGGCGGCGATCATGCGGTTGGTCTTGGAGCATCCGACGCGATGCTCGCCACTGCCAAGCACTTCGCCGCGTACGGCGGCGCCGAGGGCGGCAGAGACTACAACTCAGTGGAGCTCACCGAACGGACACTTTGGGAGACCTACCTGCCACCCTATGAAGCGGCGGTGAAAGCAGGTGCGGCAACGGTAATGTCTTCATTCAACGACATCGGCGGAACGCCGGCCCACGCCAGTGACTGGCTTCTGGGCGACGTGCTTCGCGGTCGTTGGGGATTCAAGGGCCTGGTCGTCAGCGACTGGGGCGGCATCGAGGAGCTGATCGCCCACCGCGTGGCGGCCAACAAGGGTGACGCCGGCATTCTCGCCCTTCGCGCCGGCGTCGACATCGACATGTCCGACGCCGTCTACGCCGACAGCATGGCCGCCGCGGTTCGCGCTGGACGTATCCCGATCGCGTTCGTCGACTCCTCAGTGCGGAGAATGCTGCGCCTCAAGTACGCGCTTGGCCTGTTCGATGATCCGTATCGCTTCAGCGATGTCGCTCGCGAGCGTCGCTACACTCTCGCACCGGAGCATCTCGCCGCGGCGCGCATCGCGGCACGCGAGGGAATCGTCCTCCTGAAGAACGCCAACAAGACCCTTCCGCTGCGCAAAAATCTCCGTACGGTCGCCGTGATCGGCCCGCTGGCGGATGATGCACGCGCGGCACTCGGCGGCTGGGCGGCCGACGGGAGGCCCGAAGAAGCAATCAGTGTCCTGGCGGGAATTCGGGCCGCGCTCGGCCCTTCGACGCGCATCATCCAGATGCGCGGCGCGCCAGTAGACACAGTGGATAGCAGCGGATTCGCCTCTGCGCGAAATGCCGCGTCCGAGGCGGAGGCCGTGGTGCTCGTACTCGGCGAGCGCGAGGACATGAGCGGCGAGGCATCGAATCGCTCCTCGATCGAGCTCCCCGGATCGCAGCGGGATCTCGCCCTCGCCGTCATTCGTGCGGCGCGGCAATCGCCCGGCGGAGAGAATAAGCCGGTGGTCGCCGTTCTGATGAACGGGCGCGCACTCGCGGTTCCCGAGCTCGCACGCGAGGCGCCGGCGCTGGTCGAAACCTGGTTTCTCGGCACCCAGCATGGCACCGCGCTCGCGGACGTGCTGTTCGGAGACTACAACCCCGGCGGGAAACTCCCGGTCACATTCCCGCGCTCAACCGGGCAGATCCCGATTTACTACAATCACCGGAGCACGGGACGTCCGCCCGACTCGGCGAACCACTACACGTCGAAGTATCTCGACATCCCATGGACGCCGCTCTTTCCATTCGGATATGGGCTGAGCTACACGACCTTCGCCTACTCGAATCTCAGTGTGTCCGCGGCGACCATCCGCGCCCGCGATTCACTGGTTGTATCTGTCGACGTGAGGAACAGCGGCGATCGCGCCGGGGACGAAGTCGTCCAGCTGTACATCCGCGACGACGTTGCAAGCGTGGCGGAGCCGGTGAAGGCACTCAAAGCGTTTCGACGAATGACAATGCAGCCGGGTGAAACGCGCACCGTCACGTTCAGGGTCGGCCCCGACGCGCTGGCGTTGTACGACCGCCAGATGCGGCGCGTCGTCGAGCCCGGGACATTCACGGTATTCGTCGGCACGAGCTCAGATGTTCTGCTCAGCACGCGCTTCGAGGTCACGGGGGATACCCTCGTCCTTGCTCCATCGACGCCGCGCTTTCGCTAGCCTTGGGTTTTCTTTGTGCATAAGCGGCGGATGCATCTTACTCCGAGGTACTAGTGCAGGGACAACTTGCCGAGGTGGTCGAGTCGCTGGAGTCTGCCCAGTTGGAGCTGCGCTCTCTCACCGACAAGCTCTCGGAGAAGGACTGGAGCAGGCGGCCGGGTCCCGATCGCTGGTCGGCTGCGGGATGCGTCGAGCACCTCAACCTCACGTCGCGCGCGTACCTGCCGCTGCTCCGCGACGCGACCGCCCGCGCCCGCGAGATCGGCGGCGCCCCGCGAAAACACTACAAACGCGACTCACTCGGATGGTTCATGTCGATGATGATCGGCCCACTGCATCATATCGGCAAGTTCAAGCTCGGTCGCGTCAAGACCGCGCCTCCATTCGTCCCCAAGGGCGGCCAGTCCCGCAGTCAGCTCCTTTCGGAGTTCGTGCGCTTGCAGGCCGATCTCGTCACGATCGTACGATCCGCTGACAGGCTGCCGCTCGACGCCGTGAAGATTGTGTCCCCATTCGGCGGGCGGATGAAATACAGCGCGTATTCAGCGTTGGTGATCGTCGCGCGGCACCAGCACCGCCACATCGAGCAGGCTGAAGAGGCCACGAAGTAAGCGTAGCACATCATCGAGCGGCCCGCCAAAATCATAGCGTGAGCTCACGCCATCCATGACGGTGTCCGTCCCCCTGAACCGACGACCCGCGGGCGACTAGACCACTGGATTGATTGAGCGCGACGCCTGACGCTGGCTCGCGGATGGATTTACGCCAGCTGCTCCACTCCGCGCACGGTGACGCGGTGCGACACGAGCGGCAGCGGAGGCCCCGCGGA
>JAYWBE010000383.1:0-3478 GCA_043781715.1 Gemmatimonadaceae bacterium | reverse complement strand
ACCGAGTATCGACTCTCTCGGCCGGGAGGCTTGCGGCGGGCAAGCTGAAGGAAAATATACTGCCGTGGCCGACCTCACTTTCGACCCAGACCTTCCCGCCGTGCGCCTCGACGAGCTCCTTCACGATGGCGAGCCCGAGTCCGACACCGTGCTTGTCACTCTTCCGCGCCTGCCAGAAGTTATCGAACAGATGCGAGATGTTGTCGGGCGGGATGCCGGGCCCGTCGTCGATGACCTGAAACACAACCTGCTTGTCGCCGGAAGTCGCGCGCAGCTTCACCGAGCCTTGCTCCGGCGTGAACTTGATCGCGTTTCCGATCAGGTTGCCGACGATCTGCGACACACGCCTGGGATCAGCACGCACGACAACACCATCGCGCGCCGCCGTCTCGAAGTGAACGTTACGCCTCTCCGCGAGTGGACGAAACGTCTCTTCAGCCTGGCGCATGATCGTGTCCACGCTCACTTCCTCGATGTCGAGCGAGAGCTTCCCCGCCTGCAGACGCACATGGTCGAGCAGATCGTCGATCAAGCGGTTCATCTGCTTCGCGGCGCGCGTGGCGATACTGAGCATCTCGCTCCGCCGCTCGGCAGTAAGCTCCTCGTCGATCAACAGCTCCGTGGTCATGAGAATGAGATTCAACGGATTGCGAAGATCATGCGCGACGACGCCGAGGACATCCTCGCGCATTTGTACGAGCAATTCCGCGCGGCGTCGCTTTTCAAGCTCCGCGTCGTAGCTCCGGGCGCGGTACAGCGCGGTCGCCGCCGCCTGGGCGAGCAGCAGTGTGAACGTTCTATCGGACGCGCCAACCGCGCCGGCCTCCTTGAAGTGAAGCGCGATCGCACCGACGATCTCGCCAGCATGCACGAGTGGCGTCGCCAGGTAGGTCTGCATGTCCGCAAGCTCGCTGAAGCTTTGATACACTCCCGAGAACTTCTCCCGGAATTCCTCCGGTGATTCGATGGAGATCATTTCGCCTTTACGGAGAGCGTGAACCACCGGGACATCGGAGTCCATCGTCAGCTTAACCAGCTGAGCCTCCATCGCCGGAGTCATGCCCCGCGCCCCCAGAAACCTGAGGCCATCACCCTCCGCCGACACGAGTACGGCGCGGGCCGCCTCGACCACCGCGACTCCTTTGCTCAGCACGACGGCCGTCACCTCGTCCACCGACCTCGCCTCGGAGAGTGCGGTCGTCACGTCGAGTAGCTTCGTCGCGCGGATGGCGACGCGCTGAATTTCTCCGTTGAGACGCTCGAGTTCCGCCGCGTGGGAATCGGCGAGTGCACGCGAGCGCCGCAGTGCTTCCATTGTGACCGTAATGGTCACGGCGACGACGAGGAACGCGATCGCCGCATGCGTTCCATACATTGGCCGGGGCCCGATCCAGCCAGGCTCCAGAAAGTTGACTCGGATCAGCGCCAGCGACAGCGTCGTCGACAGAATGCTCGGCCCCAGTCCCCCGAACCAGGCCGAGATGGCGACGGCGGGAATGAAGAACATGAAGCCGGGTGTCGGCCACGCTTTTCCTAGAGCGGTCGTAGCGGCAAGCGCCAGCAGCGTAGTCACGACAGCAAGCAAATAACCCGAGCCGGTAGTCCACAGAAGCCTGGAGCGCTGTTGATATCCGACCAAGTTCCGTCCCGGTGTGGCGGAGGCGCGTTATGGATCGCGCCCAGAGCGATGAAGCTCTACTGATCGGAATCTAGCACCAGCTCGAGTCCCTCGCTATTTCCCTGCCCCGGAACTCGCGTTATGGCCGCGGCTCCTCATCCGACGATTGCCATCTGCGATAGACCATGACGGTGAGGCCGGCGCAAATCAGGAACGCCGGAACGATCAGGATGAGCATCGCCCCCAACATCCCCGGCATGTAGCGGTTCATTTACCCTCCGCCCGCAGGTGTGCTGCTGGCGCTGACAGGCAGCCTCATTGACGTCACCCGAAACGCGTCGGGCCACAAGTGATCGAACAGAACCAGCACGAAGACGAGAGCTGGAATGAGGCTCCAGAAGAGAATCCGTCGCTCGTATTTCAGATGCATGAAGTACAGGAGGGCCACCGCAGCCTCGATCAGAGCGAGCGCGAGCAGTGATATCGTCAGCGCCAGAGGACGCAGGTCCGCATACGTCAGTAGCACCTCAACGATTACTATCCCTAACAATCCGGCCCATAGTACTGCGTAAAACTTCATCCCTGGACTCGAACTCGACTCGGCACTCGGCATGTCCGCCTCTCGTCTTCGGACGTTGGTCAGCGTGCGTTCAACAGGTAAACGAGCGGAAACACGAACATCCAAACCAGATCCACGAAATGCCAGTAGAGGCCCGTCGTTTCGATGTAGCTCGCGTCCAGACGGCCCCGTTTATAAAGCAAGGTGACGACTCCAATGGCGATCACACCGCAGACGACGTGCAGCAGATGCAACCCTGTAATGCCGAAAAATGCCGCGCCAAAAAGCGGCGAGCCGCCCAGAGGATTGTGACTCGGACTCCAGCCCTCGCGGATCATAGTGAACCATTCTCGCAGATGGAGCGCGGCGAAGGCGGTTCCCAGGAGCATCGTTGCACCGAGCCAGCGAATTGCGCTCCGACGGCCGCCGCTGGCAGCGCGAACGGCTCCCAGCATGGTGAGGCTGCTGGTGAGCAGCACGAACGTCATGACGATCCCGTTCAAGATCGTGGGAGAAAACGCGAACGGCTTCGTCCAGTCCGGGCTACCAACGCGCACGTACCCGTAAGCAAAGAGGAGGGCCCCGAAAGTGGCCGCATCGGCGATGATGAAAAGCCACATCACCAGCTTCTTGGTCTGGAAGCCGTAAGGGCGTTCCTCAGCGACCGCGCCGTGCACTTGCTGGATAGTCAGTTCAGCGTGGCTCACCCATGCCTCCGTCGGCTAAATGCGGGTGGCAAGCATCGCGAATAGATACAGCCACAGCACAGTCATGAAGTGCCAGTAGAGCGACGCAGCGTTATACGCGCGCACGGCGCGCACCTCGCTCGAGCGGCGGACACGATAAACGACATAAAGGATACCGGTGAGCCCACCCAGGAGGTGCAGCCCGTGCATCGCCGTCAGCAGGTAGAAGAAAGAGCTGCTCGGACTCGAGGCCAGCGTGAGACCCTGACCGGCGAGGTTGCGCCACGCCATGATCTGACCCGCGAGAAACGAAAATCCAAGGAAGATCGTGACGTAAAGCCAGGTGAGATGAGGCGCATCGATGGCCCCGACGCTGGCGGACCGATCGACTATCGCGCCGCTGCGCGCATGCGCCATATACAGCGTTACGCTGCTCGCCACAACGACCAGTGTGTTGAAGAAGAGGATCGGTGGGAGTGTAAAGTGCACCCAATCTGGATTCGCGCCCTGTCGCACGACGAGCGCGCTCGAATAGGCCGCAAACGACATCGTGATGGCCGCGATGCCGACCCAGACTCCGGTTTGAGCAGGCGATGCGGGCGACTTCACAGAGAG
>JAYWBE010000382.1:0-3489 GCA_043781715.1 Gemmatimonadaceae bacterium | reverse complement strand
TGCACCTCGCGGGCGCCTGCGGCCCTGACCATGTTCACGAGGCCGCGCGTAGTCGTGCCGCGAACGATGGAGTCGTCCACCATCACCACGCTCTTGCCACGGAGCACTTCGCGAACGGCGTTGTACTTCACTTTGACCTTGGCGTCGCGTCCGGCCTGGGTTGGCTGAAGGAATGTGCGTCCGACGTAGTGATTTCGAATCAGCGCCAGCTCCAGCGGCAGTCCCGACTCTTCGGCGAAACCGAGCGCCGCCGAGTTGGAGGAATCGGGAACGCTGAAGACGAGATCCGCCGTCGGGGCGGGGAAGTCGCGCGCGAGACGGCGACCCAACTCTCGTCGCGCCCTATCCACCGAGCCGCCAAATACCTGGCTGTCGGGGCGCGAGAAGTAGACGTACTCGAAGACACACTTTTTCGAGTCCAGCTTCTCGAGCGGAAAGATCGACCGCATCCCGGTCTCATCGATGGCGATGATTTCTCCGCGCTCCACCTCGCGCTCGAGCGTCGCGCCAAGGAGATCGAGAGCGCAGCTCTCCGACGCGAAGACCGTAGCGTCGCCGAGCTTGCCCATCACGAGTGGCCGCCACCCGCGCGGGTCGCGCGCCGCCAGTAGCGTGTTTCCAACGATGACCGTGAGACAATAGGCTCCCTCCACGCCCTTCAGCGCATCCGCGAGCCTATGTTCTGGCTTGACTGAGGATGAACGTGCCATTCTGTGTACGAGGACTTCGGAATCCATCGTCGTAGTAAAGATGGAGCCGGCGTCCTCGAGCTCGCGGCGTAGCTCGCTGGCGTTCGTCAGGTTTCCGTTGTGGGCGAGGCCGATGTGCCCGTCGCGAAACCGCGCCAGCATGGGCTGAGCGTTCTCGATCGTGGAAGAGCCGGCTGTGCTGTAGCGCGTGTGGCCGATCGCAATGTCTCCGCGCAGCGTCTGGACGTCGGGCACGGCGAACGCATCGGATACGAGACCCATTCTCTTGATCGCTCTCGCGCCCTGCTCACGATCGACGGCAACGATGCCCGACGATTCCTGTCCGCGATGCTGAAGCGAGTACAAGCCGAGGTGGGCCATCGCCGCCGCGTTTTCCGCACCGTAGATCCCGAAGATTCCGCACATATCAGTGGGCCGCCACGGGAGCCAGCTCGTCGAAGATCGCGTGCTCGGGCGTGCGCGCCATAATTCCCGGGATGGTCTCGTGATAGGCGCGACGGAGGCGCACGAGCGGGCACCGCATCGATCTCTTCGACAGCCTGATCGCGAGCGCATCCGATTCGCGCACCACTCTGCCGATCCGCGCGCAGGGAACTCCCGCTTTTGCGGCGATCTCGATCAAGCGCTCGGGAGCCGGGCTCGATACGACCACGCGTCCCTGGCTTTCGCCGAACAGAATCGCGCGATCCTGAAGACCCGAATAACTCGACAGATCGATTTCCGCGCCGCTCTCGCTTTCGGGATTGGCAATGCAGCATTCTGAGAGCGCGACCGCGAGTCCGCCGTCACTGCAGTCGTGTGCGGAGCTGACCACGCCGGCGCGGATCGCCTCGAGCAACGCGTCGATCAGCGCCTTTTCCCGCTCGACGTCGCACCGCGGTGGTGCTCCAAGCACCTTCCCGTGAATCGTGGCGAGATATTCGCTGCCGCCGAGCTCGCCGCCGAGCTCGCCGAGCAGAAAAATCACGTCGCCGTCCCGCTGGAACGTTGCACGCGTTATGTGCGACAGGTCGTCGATCAGTCCGACCATTCCGATTACCGGCGTGGGATACACGGCGCCGGACGGACTTTCATTGTACAGAGAAACGTTTCCCCCAGTCACCGGAGTCCCGAGCGCGCGACACGCCTCTCCCATTCCTGCCACGGCTTCCTTAAGCTGGTAGAAGACTTCCGGGCGAGTCGGATTCCCGAAGTTGAGACAGTTGGTGATTGCCATGGGGCGCGCGCCGGTGCACGCGACGTTGCGCGCAGCTTCCGCCACGGCAATGCGTCCGCCCACGCGCGGATCGAGATAGACGTATCGCCCATTGCAGTCCGTCTTCACCGCGATGGCCTTGTTCGTCCCTCTCACGCGAAGAACGGCGGCATCTCCGCCCGGGCCAATGACGGTATTGGTCCGGACAGTGGAATCGTACTGCCGGTACGCCCACGCTTTGCTCGCGATCGTGGGAGCGGAGAGAAGCTGCTCCAGAGTCCACGCAGGATCCCTTTCTTCCGGCCGCTCCGGAATGGCGAAAGGATCCGCCGCCCGCAGATCCGCAATCGCGCTCGACTCGCGCGCGTCTGGCGAATAGCTCGGGCAATCCGTCACGAGTCTCGACCCCGGAAATTCCGCTACGACTCTGTCTCCCTCGGTCACTCTGTACACCGGCTCGGCGATGACCTCTCCGATCACGGCCGCGGTCAAATCCCATTTGGCGAGAATGCCGCGAACCGCGTCCTCGCGCCCTTTCTTCGCGACGACTAGCATCCGCTCCTGCGATTCGCTGAGTAGGATCTCGTACGGCGACATTCCACTCTCGCGCGTCGGAACCTTGGTGACATCTATCGTCACGCCGACATCTCCGCGCTCAGCCATCTCCGCCGAAGACGACGTCAGACCCGCGGCGCCCATGTCCTGAATCGCCACGATGTGTCCGCTCTTGATCAGCTCGAGGCTCGCTTCGAGCAGAAGCTTCTCGGTAAAAGGATCTCCTACCTGAATGCGGGGCCGCTTCGCATCGCTCGCCTCGGAGAGATCCTCGGACGCGAACGAAGCCCCGTGAATGCCATCACGCCCGGTGCGCGCGCCAACGGCCATGATCGGATTGCCGACTCCCTCGGCCTTGGCACGAATGAGATCCTCGACGTGGAGGAGGCCGACACACATCGCATTGACGAGCGGATTGTTCGCGTACGCAGCATCGAAAACGATCTCGCCGGCGACCGTCGGAATTCCGACGCAATTGCCGTAGTCGCCGATTCCCCTCACCACTCCGGAGAAGAGATACCGCACCCGCGAATCGTCGAGGCTCCCAAACCGAAGCGAGTTGAGCATCGCGATCGGTCGCGCTCCCATTGTGAAGACGTCGCGCAGAATTCCACCGACTCCCGTCGCCGCTCCCTGATACGGCTCGACCGCCGAGGGATGGTTGTGCGACTCAATCTTGAACGCCACTGCGAGACCGTCGCCGATCGATATCACGCCGGCGTTTTCGCCGGGACCCTGCAGCACGTAGGGCGCAGCGGTCGGCAGTGTTTTCAGAATGGGGCGCGAGTGCTTGTAGGAGCAGTGCTCGCTCCACAGAGCGCTGATGATCCCGATCTCGGTGAAGGTAGGCGTGCGACCGAGCATTCCGACCAGTCGCTCGTATTCCTGCTTCGTCAGGCCGTGCTCCGCGATGAGCGCGGGAGTGATCACTGGATCCCCGCGCCGGGGTCTCACGTCGGACATCAGGCGGCCACTCTGGCGAGGATCGACTCGAGCAGTCGCACCCCGTCGGTGGAGCCGAGCAGCGGA
>JAYWBE010000381.1:0-3517 GCA_043781715.1 Gemmatimonadaceae bacterium | reverse complement strand
CAGACAACGGCGGGCGGGACAGTCGCTGGCGGCGGCGCGGTCACGCTCACCGCTCCCTTCAGCGGCATGGCAGCGGTCTACATCCACCCTTGATCGGTGAACGCACTTAGCGTCACACTCGTGTGGCTTCGCCGCAACAGTTTGGCTCCCGATGCCACCATACCTGCCGGCAGACGAGGTCGGCCGTATGGCCTTTTGAGCGGGGAAGTCAGCGCGATCGGAAAAATGGCGTATTAAGCAATTCCGAACAGACGGGACGGAGCGGTATGCGCTGAGCCAGGAATTTGCATTAAAGGCAAAAAGTTCCTACCGCTGATGTTGGGACTCGCCCGTTCTGAGTCCCGCGTCTGGTCCAAAATCAACACGTTACCAAGATCCGCTTCCGAGGTCACGCGATTCTAGTTCGTTCTCCAAACAGCGATCCTCTCACTGTCCGATTCCCCCCTCAGATACCGGGCTTGAGAGACCATCCCAAGAAACCGAGCCACCTCGATTCACAGCAGAGCCTGGATCTCCGCGCGGGCGAACTGGTCGAGGTTCGCAGCGCAGCTGAAATCCTGGGAACTCTTGACGAGAAAGGCGAGCTCAACTCGCTGCCGTTCATGCCGGAGATGCTCCAGTTTTGCGGACAGCAGTTCCGCGTCTCGCACCGGGCGGACAAAACCTGTGATACGATCGCCAACTATCACGCCCGCCGTATGTACAGATGTGTTCACCTCGAGCAGCTCCGCTGCGATGGGACCGGTCACGACGGCTGCCAGGCAGGGTGCCTGCTATTCTGGAAGGAAGCGTGGCTCAAACGCGCGGAGGCCAGGCCGGATAGGGTCGCGCTAGTTCAAATCAGAATGCGGAATCAGTCAAATGGAAATGGGGACGAGGCAAACCTGGATCTGAACGAGCCGCTCGCGCGAGCATCCCGCAGCGTGGATCAGCAGGGCGTGCGGTACTTCTGCCAGGCGACCGAGCTGTTGCGGGCCAGTGAGCCTCTCCCGTGGTGGGACGTGCGACAGTATCTGCGCGACATTGGTACGCGTAACGTATCGCCCCCGGAATTCCTCCGCGGTTGCTGGTTTGCTGTGTATGCCATTGTGCGTCGAAAGCTCCGTGCTCCTCGCACTTTCCCCTATTTCGGAGGGAAGCTGACGACCACTCCTGCCGAGCGTCTTGACCTGCAGCCCGGCGAACTCGTTCAGGTAAAATCCCGGAAAGCGATCTATGCCACTCTGGACAAAGCGTCGAGGAACCGAGGCCTCTACTACGACGTCGAGATGTGGAAGTTTTCCGGAGGCACCTACCGGGTGCTGCGTCGGGTCGATAGGATCGTCAACGAAAAGAACGGGCACATGATCAAGCTGCCTAACGGGTGTGTCATACTGGACGGAGTTTTCTGCTCGGGCGAGCGTAGCACACACCGGCTCTTCTGCCAGCGCAGCATCTTTTCATATTGGCGGGAGATTTGGCTGAGGCGAGTGACGTGAGCGCGGATAGCACGATGGCCCTCCCGTCCGCGGTAGTGTCTCCGAAGGCGGTGGAGTATACAACCTCCGGTACTCGCAGTCTTCTTGAAGAGGCTCGGGACCTCTGGAGCTACCGGGAACTGTTCTTCTTTCTCGCCTGGCGCGACATCACGATCCGATACCGACAGACGATTCTCGGGGCAGCCTGGGCAGTGCTACAACCGGTGATCACCATGCTGGTCTTCACCTTTCTATTCGGCATCGTCGTAAAGGTGGACACGGGCGGAATACCGGCGCCCATCTTCTACTTCAGCGCGCTGCTGCCGTGGATCTATTTCGCCGCCACGGTTACCAACGCTGGTAACAGCCTTGTGAGCAACGGGGATCTCATCAAGAAGGTCTACTTCCCGCGACTGATACTTCCCGGGGCGGGTGCTCTTGTGGGGCTGGCGGATATGGCGATCGGCGCTCTAATACTCGTAGCGATGATGGCTTATTACGGGGTGCTGAGCTGGCGTCTGATTCTGTGGCTGCCGCTGACCGCACTCCTGTTCGCTTTCAGTTTCGGCGTGGGCGTCATACTCTCCGCGACGAATGTCAAGTACCGCGATGTGAAGCACGCCATCCCTTTCTTGATTCAGATCTGGATGTTCCTCACTCCCGTGATTTACCCAGTGAAAGCCATACCGCAACGGTTCAGGTGGCTCCTCGCTCTTAATCCGCTGAGTGGAATCATCGAGGGTTTCAGGGCGACCGTTGCTCCATCGCTGCCCTTCGACTGGTCGAGTCTTTTTCTGTCGATCGGAGCGACAATCCTGATTCTGATCGTCGGGGCGACCTACTTCCGTCGCGTCGAAGGCTACTTCACGGACATCGTATGACCGGTTTCATCCTGTGACAACTGTGATCACGGTCGAAAACGTCAGCAAGCAGTTCAGGCTGGGACAGTCCCAGGGCGGCACCATGCTCCGTGAGGCGCTGGTGAACTTGTTCCAGTCCGCGTGGAAGAAAAGCGAGGCCGACGAAAGAAAGACGCAATGGGCTCTGCGAGACATCGATTTCCAGCTCAAGGCCGGTGAGGTTTTGGGAATCGTCGGACGCAACGGCGCAGGCAAAAGCACTCTGCTCAAGATCCTCTCACGGATCACTCGTCCCACATCCGGAGCCATCCGCGTACGAGGCAAGGTCGCCTCACTCCTGGAAGTCGGAACAGGATTCCATGAAGAGCTCACCGGACGAGAAAACGTTTATCTCAGCGGCTGCATTCTGGGCATGTCGAAGAAGCGCATCGACGTGAAACTGGACGAGATCGTGGCCTTTTCGGAGATCGAGCAGTTCCTCGATACGCCAATCAAGCGCTATTCTAGCGGCATGAAGATGCGCCTGGGCTTTGCGGTCGCAGCCAATCTCGAATCGGACATCCTCATTGTTGACGAGGTTCTCGCGGTCGGCGACGGGGAGTTTCAGCGCAAGTGCCTACAGGCGATGAGTGATCTCCACTCCAGCGGACGCACAGTCCTGTTCGTCTCCCACAACCTCGCCGCCGTCCACAGCCTCTGCTCCCGCGCAATATGGATCGAACGCGGCCGCATGAAGGAGGAGGGCCGGCCATCGGAAGTCATCAAGTCCTATCTGGCAGCGTTCTCCACGACCGACGACACTGTGCGAGACCTTGGGGAAGTTGTTGACAGGTCAGGCAGCGGAGACATCCGCTTCAGCAGAATTGAGATCCTCGGTGCCGATCTGAGCGGCCCCGCAACTGTGCGTTGTGGCGACAGTTTCGTTGTGCGGCTCTACTTCGATGCGAAGCGCGACGTGGTTGAGCCGATTTTTGGCATAGACATCCAGACATCACTCGGAATCATGGTTGCCCAGGTTCATACCTATAACAGCGGGTTCGCAATCCCTGCGGTCCGCGCCGGCGCCGGACACATAGACGTCCGGATCGAAGATCTTAACGTGGTTCCTGGCCGGTATGTGCTTTCCCTGTTCGCCGCGAACTACGGCCACATTTATCACGACGTCCTGCCGAACTGTGCCGCCATAGAGGTACAGACCTC
>JAYWBE010000380.1:0-3525 GCA_043781715.1 Gemmatimonadaceae bacterium | reverse complement strand
AAAAAGGCCGCCTCTCAACAGCGAGGCGGCCTTTTCGTCGGGTGGGCCTATTCGCCCGCCGCGCGCCGGCGCTTGGTTCGCCTCGGCGCCGCGGTTTTCTTCCTGCTGATCGGCACGACACCGACTTCGGCCGCCGGCTCGAGCTCGGCCGGAACGGCGGGCACAGTGCGCGGCTGCTTATAGACGTAGCGCTTGCCCTCGTAATTCCGGAAAATCACTTCGTCGTCCGTCATCGACTCCAGATACTCGGGCAGGAGTGGCACCTTGCCGCCGCCGCCCGGGGAGTCGATCACAAATTGCGGAACCGCGAGGCCGGATGTCCAGCCACGGAGCGCCTGCATGATCTCGAGGCCTTTCTGCACCGTGGTGCGGAAGTGCTCGCCGCCCGCCACCTGGTCCGCCATATATAGGTAGTAAGGCCGCACGCGCGCCTTGAGCAGGTCGTGCATCAGTTTCATCATCACCTTGGGGTCGTCGTTCACGCCTTTGAGCAGCACTGTCTGGCAGCCAAGCGATACGCCGGCTCTCGACAGGCGGTCCAGCGCGGCGACGGCGGCGGGGGTCAGCTCGCTCGGGTGATTGAAGTGCGTGTTCATGAAGATCGGGTGGTACTTCTGCACCATCTCGCAGAATTCCGGCGTGATCCGCTCCGGCAGGTGCGACGTGATGCGGCTCCCGATGCGGATGATCTCGATGTGCGGAATCGCGCGAAGCTGCTGGAAGAGGTATTCCAGCCTCCGGTCGCTCAGCATCATCGGGTCGCCGCCGCTCATGATGACGTCGCGGATCTCCGTGTGCTCGCGGAGATACTTGAACGCGGAATCGTACTGATTGAGGGGAATCTTCTCCGGATCGCCGACCTTGCGGCGCCGCGTGCAGAACCGGCAATAGGTCGCGCACACCGGGCTGACGAGAAACAGCGCACGGTCCGGGTAGCGGTGCGTGATGTTCGGCACCGGCGAGTCGCCGTCTTCATCCAGCGAATCGATCACGCCGTCGACCACGTCGAGCTCCTCGACCGTCGGAATGTATTGCTGCCACATCGGATCGCCCACTTCCTTGATCTGATCGAGCGCGGCCGGAGTGATTCGCATCTGGAAGTTGTCGAAAGCCGGCTTCAGCGCCTCGACGTCGATGACGTCGTGCCCGAACTTGTCCGCCAGCTTCTCGAGACTCGCGATGCTCTGATCCTTGATGATCTGTTGCCAATCGCTCATGCGTGCACCACTCCGGCCCCGTGAAGGGCGTTGTAGATGATCGGACTTCCTTTCAACCCAGGCCGGACAGCCTGAGCGTTTTCGCCCACCGCTCCGTGTAGTTCTCTCCGCGCTTGGCGAGCGCGTGATCGCAGATCCGTCGGATCAAGTCGGAGTAGCCGACGGTCGCGACGCCAGCCATGCGCGCGAGGCCGGCGGTCGGCGAAATGTCCGGGTTCGCATTTACCTCGAGCAGCCAGGGGCGTCCCGACTGGTCGATGCGGAAATCGCAGCGGCCGTATCCCTCTCCGCCGACCACGCTCCAGGCGGTGCGGGCGATGGCGATGAGCTCGTTGGCAAGATCTTCGGAAAGATCGGCGGGACAATTCGGCTTCGCGCCGAGATCTTCATCGCTCCCGGTCTCCCACTTGGACCGATAGGAGACGATGTGCCACATCCCGTGCGGCATCTGGGCGAAATCGATCTCGGCGATCGGCATGACCTCGTCACCGAGGATGCCGACGTTTACCTCGCGGCCCGGAATGAAGCGCTGAACCAGCACCTCGTCCCAGCCCTCGAACATCGCTTCGATTCTCGCCGAGAGGGCGCGCATGCTCCTTACGACCGACCGCTGCTCGATTCCGACGGAAGCGTCTTCGGCGACCGGCTTGCAGATCGCCGGGAATCCGACGCTCGTGATTTCATCGCCGCGGCGCACGTGGCTCCAGCGCGGGACCGGCAGTCCGGCGCGGTCGAGCACTCCGTTGACGACGTTCTTTCTGAGCGTGAGCGCGGTCGTCCAGCTGGAGCTTCCGGTGAAGGGAATTCCAAGGAGCTCGAGCACCGAGATGACCATCGGCTCGTATATGGCCTCTCCGTCAATGCCTTCGACGAGATTGAAGATCAGGTCGAACTTTCCCTTGCGGACGCGCTCGACCCAGCGGCCGTCGTTGCTCACGGGCACGCGCACGACCTCGGTCGCCCAATCCAGCAGCGCGCTCTCCACTGCTTCGATGGAGTCGAGCAGCTGAACCTCAGGAGCTTTCCCGAGGGCCGAGAGGCCGTCGAACAACAAAGCAATTTTCATGGGGTGTTCCTTGGTCTGGTATCGGTCACGCCGATCCGCTGGCGGCGAGCGCTGGAGCGCCCTGAGCTCCGCTGATCCGCGAGAGGGAGTGATCGAGATCGACTCCCTGCCGTGCCGCAGCGTACTTCAGACAATTCTGAATGAGCTCTTCATAGCCGATCCCCGCCGCTCGCGCGGCCTTCGGCAAACACGAATTGTCCGCTGGATCGGGAAGAATTCCCGGCAGCGGATTCACTTCGAGCACGTTCGGAACTCCGGAAGCGTCGAGACGAACATCTATCCTCGCCCAGTCCCTGCAGCCGAGCACACGGAAGGCGTCGAGCGTTACTCGCTCAATAGACGCCTGAAGCTCTCGCGTGATACGCGCCGGACACTGGAAAATGTCGAGCGGATTCTCAGGGCGATCCCAGACGAATTTCGCATCGAAGCTGTAAATCGGGAGAGCGCCTTCGGGCAGCGTCTCGAAATTCATTCCGACAATGGGCAGCACCGTCGCTTCGACTCCGTTGCCGAGAACCGCGCACGTGAATTCCTTCCCCGGCAGATATTCCTCGACGAGAACGGGCTGCTTGTAGCTCTCGAGGAGGAACTCGGTCTGCCTTAATAGGTGGCTGCGATCAAAGCAGAGATTGCTGTCAGTGATTCCCTTGGACGACCCTTCGTGGAGCGGCTTGACGAAGAGGGGAAACGGAAACTTTCCCGCCACCGCCTTGAGATCTTCGATTTTCTCGACGACAGCGAACCTGGGAGTCGGGATGCCGTAGAAGGTCAGCGTCTCCTTCGTTCTCGCCTTGTCGAGGCAGAGCGAGAGAGTGAAGGGATCGCTTCCGGAGTAGGGGATTCCGTAAAACTCGCAGATCGCCGGAACGTGGGCTTCGCGGTTCACCCCGTGAAATCCCTCAGCGATGTTGAAGACGATGTCGGGCCTGACTTGGCGGAGTCTCTCCGGAAAATCCTCCTTCGCCTCGAGGCGGACCACTCTGCCAAGACGGGAGAGAGCGGATTCCACTGCGGTGATCGTGGTGGGGCTGTCCCACTCGGCGAACTCGTCGCGGGCGACTAGCTCCGCGATCGAGAGGTCGAGGATTTTACTGGGAGGCTCTTCATCGGGGCGCGGAAGCTCCCCGTCTTCCTGACGGCCGCCCTCTGATGCCGGGCTGGTGAGCTCTGTTGGCTCTGGCTTTTGATTGTAGGCGAGTCCGATAAGAGTCATCGACACCCTACGAAAACTCACGCGATCGA
>JAYWBE010000379.1:0-3532 GCA_043781715.1 Gemmatimonadaceae bacterium | reverse complement strand
GTCGACGTACCACGGCGATAGCAGCCGATCAATTCACGGCGGCTCACTCTCTCGCCAAGGCGACAGCGGTACGATATGGCCGCGTCGCACAGCTCCACCTCGACGCCACAGCCAAGCGAATCTGGGTCGATGCCGACACGAGTGCCAACGGAATCGGCCAGCGCGCAACCATTTGGTACGTGCGAGACCTCAGCGAAGCCGGGCTCACAATGAGCAGCACCCGATCGCTCCTGTGCTTCGATGCGCGCGGAATCGCGTCGACGGCCGGATCATGCGAGCCAGGGGACGCGACCGTGATTTTTTCCGAATCCGACAATTCTGATACGGTAACGACCACTGCTTTGGGGAAGGTTTTACGATGACCCCCGAGCTGAAACCACAGCCAAACCGCGGGTTCTCTCTAGTCGAGGTGATTGTGGCGCTGTCGCTCCTCAGCGTGGTGATGATGAGCCTTGCTGGCGCGGCAGCGCTCGGACTCTCGCAGATGACCAAGGCGAGACAGGATCTCCAGTACTCGGCTGACGTGCAGCAGGTCGCCGACAGCCTCGTTGGCCTTGGCTGGAACAATGTCACCACCGGGTCTTCGAACATACGCGGACGAACGGTCAGCTGGGCTGTGGCCACACTCAGCCCTAACTCACAGAAAGTGACGGTTGTTGTTGAGCGCCGGGGACAGGCAAATACGACTACGCTCTACTCAGATACGGTAATGCTGTACCTGGCCAAGCCCCAAGTCCAATGAGACCGAAACCCCTCGTGGTCGCCCGTCGTGGCTTTTCGATGATCGAGTTCATCGTCGCACTCGTAATCGGACTCGTGGTTCTTGGCAGTATGGTCCAGGTAATGGTCGTGCAGGGCCGGGCCTACGGGAAGCAGCGCGAGATCGTCGACATTCGGGAGACGGCGCGCGACGCAGCCTCGCTCTTAGCATGGGATCTCAGACAATCCGTGATAGGCGGAAGTCCGTTTGCTGCGATGGGAGCAAACGCCGTGACCATTCGATCCCCGCGCGGAATAGGAACCATCTGCGGTAAGCACCCGGTGCTCGCCCGGTACGGTTTGTGGAAGAGCGGCGGCAACATTCTCGCGACCTCAGATGACAGTGCCGCGGTCTATGCGCTGGGCCGGGACAGGTGGAAGACGCTGAAGATTACCGCTGTGGGGACGCCGGCTGCGATGGGCGTGACCTCCTGCGCCTGGACCGGCGCTCGCGCGCCCGATGTCGTCGTAGAGTTCGCTGTCACAACCAAGACCGACACCTCATGGATCAAGATAGGGGCGCCCTTCCGGAATTTCCGTCGGGTTCAATACGGCGAGTACCAAGTCAACAATCGTTGGTGGCTTGGGCGAAAGGTGGGTGCAGCTGCTTCGTATGAGCAGCTCACCGGGCCCCTTCTCGCGCCCGGATCCGATGGGCTCGCATTCACCTACTACGACACCCTTGGCGCCGTGACGGCCAATCCTGCCGCTGTTGGCAGCGTCGCGTTCACGCTTCGCACAGAGAGCTACAAGAAGACGTGGGTGGGCCAGAGCTACGTTTACCAGAGCGATTCACTGACTACGAAAGTCGCGGTCCGCCGCTGATGCGATTCGAGACGACAATGATGACCCACACCGGGGAACAGAGGACGGAGACCATGACACGCCGAGACTCACTGCGCGACAGAAAGGGATTCGTTTTTCCAACTGTTGTGATCTCCATAGCCGTCATGAGCATCGTTGTTGTTGCCGCCGTAAATACCTCCACGGATGAACGTCGCGCATCGCGCGCGACCCGTGAGTCGACGCTGGCGATTTACGCGGCCGAGGCAGGTCTGCGTCATACGTATGGCTCCTGGCCGAGCGCGTCAGTTAAGGCATTGAATCCAGGCGATAGCCTCGATCTCGGGTGGCAGGCGCTGTCAAGCAACTCGAGGTATCGGACGCTGATCCATCGGCTCGACAAGGGTGGTCTCCAGGAATACGACGTCGTAGTGCAAGGCAGAAGGCTTGGGCTGAACGGTGGCACGGCAACTCTGGTGGGTGTGGTTGGAGGGGTGCCTGTTCTGACCTACGCCGTCTTCAGCAAGACAAACGTCAGTCTTGGAAGCGGCGGGCTTGTCGACAGTTACGATTCCGAGGTCGCCCCTTACGTGGCTGAGGCCGCGGACAGCAACGCAACAATCTGGTCGAATGGCAACATCGACATTACGAAGGCGACCGTACAGGGCGATGTCACCGCAACGGGCACGATAACGTACGGCAATCTTGCAGTGGTGACGGGAACAGCCACTGCGGCGGCGCCACCGGCTCCGGCAATGGACATCAACGCTTGCCCGGCCGGCGGATATACGCCCGTCGCAAATGTACCGAGTGGTCCAGGTATCACATACAATTCGTTGACCGGAGTGCTGAGTGTTGCCGCGGGAGCCGTCGTCAACCTGACAGCGAGCCAGTACTACTTCAGTCAGGTCATCCTTCAGGGCAATTCGACGATGCAGGTGAACCCCCCCGCGGGCGCGCATATCGAAATCGTCCTCAGCGATCTGCTGAACGTGAGTGGCGGTTCGGTAAACAACCTCTCGGCGGCTCCAACCCGACTGGGATTTTCGTCGTGTGGATCTCCGGCCCTCCCATCGACATGGACCCTGACCGGCGGAAGCAGCTCCGCATTTTCCGTCTACGCGCCGAATCACCCCGTGAGTCTTAGCGGTGGCGGCGACATCTGGGGTGCCGTTGTGGCGTCCACGTATACGGCGACAGGTGGCGCCAACCTTCATTATGACGAAGCGCTTGCCCGACAACCATCGAACAAACTGATCGTGCAGCGGGGAACCTGGGCGCAAATGCCCGGCAATTGAGGCACCATCGTCGAGCCGAGTACGGCGTTATCACATTCCCAGCTGCTGTTTTGTTGAACGCCGGATGGGGCGGATGTAAGTTAGGCGGAGAGGCGGAAACGCATTTCCGCCTTTTTCTTTCAACGCCAGAAGTCCATCCCGCCCGATGAAAATCCTCGTAATCGAAGACGATCCCACCGTCGGACAGTTCGTCAAGCGGGGCTTTGAGGAGCAGCGCTGGGGGGTGGATCTCGTCGCGAACGGCGACGATGGGGAAGCGCGAGCCATATCCGAGGAGTACGACGTCGTCGTCCTCGACATGCGGCTACCCGGCAAGTCCGGCGCGCAGGTGCTGCATGATCTTCGGGCCCGCGGCTTCGACCGGCCTGTGTTGATCCTGACCGCGCAGGACGCAATCGACTCCAAGGTCGAGACTCTTCGCGCCGGCGCTGACGACTACGTCACCAAGCCGTTCGCGTTCGAGGAGCTGCTGGCGCGCGTGGAGGCCCTGTCACGCCGGCCGCGGGCCCGCATCACACCGGTGCTGAAGGCGGCGGACCTCACGCTCAACCTGGACACGAGAGAGGTGGCCCGCGGCGGTCACGCAATCGAGCTGACGCCCAAGGAATACACTGTGCTCGAGTATCTCATGCGCCACGCCGGCCGAGTCATGAGCCGAACACTAATCACCGAATACGCCTGGGGCTATCACT
>JAYWBE010000378.1:0-3535 GCA_043781715.1 Gemmatimonadaceae bacterium | reverse complement strand
TGGAGCCCACGCCACCGCGCTCGCGGGCCTCACCCAACAGGCGGGCGCAGCATCGCTTACGGGACTCGGACCAGGACTGTCGTTCGCCGGTCTCGTCCTCGCCCTGTCCCTCGTCGTAGTTGAGAGTCTCGCGCGCGAGGTCAGTCTCACGCTCGTGGCGGCGCCTGTCGCCGCGCTCGTTACCATGGCCGGCAACCTCGCCGGGATGCACCCGTTTCTCGAGCCGCAGGGTGTCCGCGCCGTCTGGCTCACGATGCACATCGTGCTGAGCTTCATCGGGATTGCGGCGTATGCGACCGCGGCCGCGGCGGGAACGATGTACCTCGTCGCGAGACGCGAGCTCAAATCGGCGCGATTCGGGGCGATCTTCAGATTCTTCCCGCCGCTCGACACGCTCGATCGCGTCAATCACCTCGCCTCCATCGCTGGATTTCTCGGACTTACCCTCGGCCTCGCGCTTGCCGCGGCGTACTCGTTCGAGTATCGCGCACTGGTACTGCCGCAAATCATCTGGGGCATGGGCGCGTGGGTGGGTGTGAGCGCGCTGGCGCTCGGACGGATGCTGCGCGGATGGCAGGCGCGTCGCGCGGCTCTGATGTCAGCCGTGACGTTTGCGAGCGTCGTCGCGCTCTACGTAGTGTTCAGAATGGCGTCGCTCAATCGAGGGCAGTTCCTCTGAGTGATTTCCCCATCGCACTGCACGGTGAGCGTATCACCGCGGTCGTCGTCGGCGGTGGATCAGTCGGGACGCGCAAGGCGTTGGCGCTCGCGGACGCCGGCGCTCGGGTGCGAGTCGTCTCCCCGCTCGTGACCGCCGAGCTGGATGAAGCGGAACGCCTGCGGCGGATCACGGTCCTGCGCGAGGCGTACCGCAGCGATCACCTCGAGCGCGCGACGCTCGTCATCGCCGCCACCGACTCCCGCGACGTGAACGCGCAGATCGCGCTCGATGCCAACTCGCGCGGGAGGCTCGTCAACATCACGGACTTTCCCGACGAAGGAAACTTCCACACCATGGCGTTGCATCGCTCGGGAGATGTAACAATCGCCGTGTCATCGGGCGGCGTTCCGGGAGCCGCGGCGAGAATACGTGACGCCATCGCCGAACGGTTTGACGGACGTTACGAGCGCGCAGTCTCCGCGCTTCGTGGACTGAGATCGCGGCTCATCGCCGGCGGCGACGACCGCTGGCGTGCCGCGGCTCCGAAGCTTATCGGCGACGATTTCTGCAGTTCAGTCGAAGACGGATCGCTCACCGAGAAGGTGGACTCGTGGCGTTGATCGTAGCCGGCGTCAGCCACATGACGGCGCCCATCGAGGTGCGCGAGAAGTTGACGTTCGGGCCGCAGGAAGCCGTTCGCGAGCTGGCTCAGCTCCGTGCGGGAGGCCTGATCCGCGAAGGCGTCGTTCTCTCGACCTGCAACCGTACGGAGATCTACGCGGTCGAAGAATCCAGTGACACGCTGCCGGATATCTCGTCGCTTTTCTCGAACCGGCTCGGTCACGACGCCGCGGGATTCATTTACCTGCACCGCGATCGCGAAGCGACCTCTCACCTGTTCGGCGTCGCCGCCGGGCTCGACTCGATGATATTGGGCGAAGCGCAGATACAGGGACAGGTGAAGGACGCCTGGGAGCAATGCCGGGCCGAATCGGGGCCGATCCTCAATCGCATGTTCCAGAGCGCGCTCTGGGCGGCGTCGCGCGCGAGAGAGGAGACGGGGATTGGGAGAGGCGCCGCGTCGGTGAGTTCGGCGGCCGTCCAGCTCGCGAAGAAAATCTTCGGTGGTCTCGGCGGCAGGCGGGCGATGATACTCGGCGCCGGCGACGTCGCGGAGCTCGCGCTCGAGTGCCTGCTGAAGGAAGGAGTGAGCGTCGCAATCGTAGCGAATCGGACCCACGAGCGCGCGCAGACCCTCGCCGAGCGCCACGGCGCCACGGCGATGCACTACGACGAGTGCTGGGAATCGCTGCGCGACGTCGACGTGCTGATTTGCTCGACCGCTTCGCCCTCGCCCGTGGTCACGGTGGCCCGCGTTCGCGCTTCGGTCGGGGCGCGCGGCGACCGGCCTCTCTGCATACTCGACATTGCGTTGCCGCGCGATGTGGAGGCAAGTGTCGGAGATATCGGCAACGTCTTCCTGTACGATCTCGACGACCTGCGCGCAGCGGCCGCCGCCAACCTCGAGCAGCGGGGTGAAGATGTGCCCGCCGCGCGCGAGATAATCGCGGCAGAGGTCCAGAAGTACTGGGACTGGGTTGCGGGCCTGGCGGCGGTACCGGTCGTGCGGGAGTTTCGCGAGGAGATGGACCGATTGCGGAGTACGGAGCTTGCTGCGGCTCTAAGGCGTCTGGGGCCCTTGTCGCCTGAGCAGGCCGAGGCCATCGAATATTTCTCGAGGTCATTGATGAACAAGTTCCTCCACGAGCCGAGTGTGCGACTGAAGGCGGCGGCCGCCAATGGGCGGGGCCTGGGAGTTGTCGACGCGGCGCGCTACCTGTTCGCGCTGGAGAACAAGCCTGGCTCCGATCCGGAGAAAGGAGATTCGACCGACATTGCCTAAGGTCCTCGTAACGGGCGGAGCGGGGTTCATCGGCTCACACGTGGCCGACCTTCTTCTCGCCAAGGGGTTCGACGTGACCGTGGTCGATGATCTTTCCACCGGAAAGCGGGACAATATTGCGCGTCAGGCGCGCTTTCACGAGATCGGCGTGAACTCGCAGGAATTCGCGCGGCTGATTCGCGACGAAGGGTTCGATGTCATAGCTCACCTCGCCGGCCAGATCGACGTTCGAAAGAGCGTGGCCGATCCCGTTGCCGACGCAACGATCAACATTCTCGGCACGCTCAATCTCATGGAAGCGGTAAAGCAGAGCGATGCAAGAACACGAATCGTCTTTACCTCTACTGGTGGAGTGCTGTACGGTGATTTCAACACGCCGCCAAACGTCGAGACGTACCCGAAGGATCCGGAGTCGCCGTACGCGATAGCCAAACTGAGCATCGAGTATTACCTCGCGTACTACGGACGCGTTCACCAACGGGACGCGGTCGCCGTACGCTTCGGAAACGTTTACGGTCCGCGCCAGGACCCGCATGGAGAAGCCGGTGTGGTAGCCATTTTCTGCGGGCGGATTCTCAGCAATCGCCCGCTCACGGTTTTTGGGGACGGACTGCAGACGCGGGACTATGTCTATGTTGGTGATGTCGCTCGCGCGGTCTGGCTGGCGGCAACGAAGCCGCTGCCTGAGAAGGGACGACTCGATGCCCGCGCGTTCAACATCGGAACCGGTAAGGGCACGAGCGTTCTCGAGATTGCCAGGCTGCTGCAGGGAGCGGCACGCAGTAAAGTACCAATTGAGTTCGCACCTCGTCGTCCCGGGGAGCAGCAGGAATCCTTCGTTGATGCCGGCAAGGCAAGCGAAGTATTGGGTTGGGTTCCAGAGATTGCTCTCGCCGACGGCCTGGCGAAGACTTACGCCTGGTTTGCTCGTGAGACGAGCGGAGCCGCCACTTGAATAATCTCCTGCTTTT
>JAYWBE010000377.1:0-3538 GCA_043781715.1 Gemmatimonadaceae bacterium | reverse complement strand
CAGCGCTGATGATCCCTCGCAAGCTCGCGCGCAGCTGTACGACGTTTCATCCAGCGTTGCTCTCAAGTCCATTCGCTTCCAGCAGACGGGCGACCCCGGCGGATTTGCTCGAGCCGCGCGCGAGCTGCTGAAGATCCCCGACCGACCGTCGGCGGCGGACGGAGGTGACGGGAAAACCACATCTTATTCGGCGTGGTACGCATACGGGCGCGGGCACATCGCTTTCTGGAATGGAGATTTCGCCACCGCTGAAGACGATTTCCGGGACGCAGTGACCTCGGATCCTCAGTTCGGACCCGCGCGAATATGGCTGGCACAGACTCTCTCGTTGCGACATCCGGAATTGCGAGGCGACTGGCGCGAACAGGTTTCACAAGCGCTGCGGACGCCGACCGGGCTTTCACAACGCGATCGTCTGATCGGTGTCGCGCTCAGTAGGATGGCCGACCGCCGTTACCCCGAAGCTTGCGCGAGCTACTCCGAATTGAGGAAAGCGGATTCGCTGGATTTCATCGGGCTATTCGGTCTCGGACAATGCCAAGCGTTCGATTCTCTCGTCGTGCGCTCCCGCTCGAGTTCTTCCGGTTGGCGGTTTCAGAGCCGGTATTCGGACGCGGCGAACGCGTACATCCGCGCATTGAGGGTCAACCCGAGCGCGCACTCGATTGTTTCGTTCAATCAGCTGCAAGAGCTTCTTCCGATAGCGTCTACGAAGACGCGCCGCGGCACCAACAGCGACGGAACGGAGTTCGCCGCGTACCCGGCGCTCATCCACGATACCGTCGTCTTCGTTCCCTATTCCATCGGCGAATTTGCCAACCTACCGGCCAGTCAGACCGCTATCACGCGTAACGCGGCCCTCCAGGCAAACCTGGACGTGTTACTCGATTTCGCCGTTGACTGGACGCGCCGTTCGCCGGAGAGCTCGCAGGCTTTTCAGGCGCTCGCGGACGTTTTGGAAGCGCGCGGTGAAATTGCGCGCAACCGTTCCGGGCCAATGTCGGCGATAGACGCGATTGTAAAAGCGAGGCAGGTTGCTGCGACGCCTCGCGAAAAGCAGCTGGCGGCGGCGCAGGAAGCGTGGCTGAGATTCAAGCAGGGGGACTTTGCCAGGGCGAGATCGCTTGCCGATTCCTTGCTGGCGATGTCTCAGCCGCGCACCGAGGACGCGGAGACTCTCATTGGGCTAGCAGCGCTTACGGGAAAGATCGGAAAGACGGCGGAGCTGGCTCGACTCACGAACGATTACGCCGCGGCGGCCGCTAAGGTGCCGGTGCCCGTGATCGATGCGGCGGCCCCCTTTTTTGCGTTCGCTGCTCTTGGCGTCTGCTCTGATACGACCCGCGCGGTGGAGCGCCGTCTGGACGAGCAACTGAGCCACTATGTCGCCGAGACACAGGAGAAACAACTGAGAAGGGCGGTCAAGGCGCGACCACTGAGCATGCTCGCTCCCTGCACCGGAGCAAAGTCGAGCCTCGGTGTGGAAGCCGGAACCAGCAGGCTGCTGAAGTTGCAACAAGCTTTCGCGAGGAACGACACGCACACGCTGAATTCTCTGTTGGAGGGAGTCGCTAATGACGCGAAAACGCAACGTCCTGGGGACGTTTCGCTCGACTTCACCTATCAGGTTGCGTGGCTGAAGAGCGCAATGGGCGACACCGCAGACGCGACGCGTCAACTCGATCGCGCCCTAGGTGCCCTTTCCAGCCTTAGCGCCTTCTCATTGCGCGACGCGGCGTCGGCCGCCGCGGCGGGGCGCGCGATGGTGTTGCGAGCAGAGCTGGCGGATGCTCGGGGAGAAGTGGAGCAGAAAAAGAAATGGGCTCGCGCGGTTGCAGATCTTTGGGCCACCGCAGATCGGCCGCTTCAGCCGGTCGTCGCGAAGATGCGCGCGCTAGCCGCTCAAGGGAATCCGAAGTAGCAACGTCTGTTGTTCACACCAGTCACGGAGGTTCGATGATAAGATCGTCTGCCATACCTCGTACTGTCGGAAAGTGGATCGCGATTGCGTCTGCTATTGTTATCCCTGCCTGTGCGCCGGTGATGCTTGCTCCCGGGACGCAGTATTCGGGAGAGTGGAACACCAAGTTGCCGCCAGGCGTCAGTTCAAGCTCGGACGCCTTTCGCACCCAACTCAGGGTGACGCCAGGCGTCAAGCACACCCGGCTTAGAGCGGGGACGTGCTCCGGGTGCGAGGTGACGGTCAGCATTCAAGCCATAGACGGTCCCCGTGCCTTCGGTCCCGGCTCGCCTCCCGTCACGGGGCTTGCCGTGGCGCATATTCAGAATCTGGATCCAAGAAACACGGAGGGCTACTATGGGTTTCGCCCCAGTACGGTGGCGGATTACTACCTTTGGGTAGACAAACGACCGGACGCTGACAGCACCAGAATAACGGTGTTGGAAGTGCCCAGAGGGATCGGACCAGTCCGCGCGGGACGCCAGAAAAACCTCGAATACTGTCATATGTATCCCCGGGCTTCCTACTCGTTGCCGCCCGACGCGGATTTTGTAGAGTACAAGGGCCCTTGCACCGTAGGGTCCACCGCTGGGAACTCGAAGATTGTCGAAGCTTCTTTCTTCTCGGCCCCACCCTTTGGAGGTGTGTTCCCGGGAATTGCAACAGCGCTGCGTGCCCTAGCGACGATATCCCAAGGCGGCTGGATCGACTGCAATTCGGGGTGCTGCAAGTAAGGCCTCCGCATCCATTACCAGGCTTTGATCGGGCCGATCTGCCTGATCGTGAATCCGGCCGCTGGTCGCGGTCGGATTCACGCTGCTCTTCCCAAGGTTCGCGCCGCGTTCAGCGCGCGCGGCATTGGCACCGCGTACGAAACGTCGGCTCCCGGAGAAGAAGAGGAGTTCGCGGCGCGGGCAATCCGTGCCGGTGCGACGACGATCGTCGCGGTCGGCGGCGACGGGACCTGCAGCCGCATTGCGAACGCGATTCTCCGTTCTGCCGCTCCGTGTCGACTCGCCGTCGTCCCCACTGGGACTGGCAATGACTTCGCGAAAACGCTCGGCGTGGCCGGATACGCGCCCGAGCAGGTTGCCGACCTCGTTGTGCGCGGAGAGTCGACGCGAATAGATGTGGGCCTCGCCGACGGTTACCACTTCCTGAACTGCTGCGGGTTTGGATTCGATGCTTCCGTGCTCGAGGCGAGCAATCGAGTACGCTTTCTCAAGGGCGACGCGGTTTACATCTATTCCGCGCTGGGGCAGTTGTTCACTTACCGTGGAATGGAAGTCTCGGCAAATGGCGCTCCTGGCGTGAAACGCGGGCGAATGCTGATGGTCACCGTTTCGAACGGGCGCTTCCTCGGCGGCGCGTTCAAGATTGCCCCGCACGCCTCCGTGCGCGACGGCAAACTCGACGCATGCTTCTTCAGTGACAGCAATGTCGTTGAGCGTGTGAGGCTTTTTGTCGGCGCAATGCGCGGCACCCATATCGGGATGCCGTCAGTATCGGCCGCCAGCGTTCAGAAGCTCGCTCTCACCTTTCCGAGCAGTCCCTTAATGGAAATGGACGGCGAACTGC
>JAYWBE010000376.1:0-3541 GCA_043781715.1 Gemmatimonadaceae bacterium | reverse complement strand
CGCGTTCCAGCCGCGAGCGCGGCGAGAGTCACGACGGAAATCCAGAGCGCCGTTCCCACAGCCTGATGAAGTGCGCGGAGAGTTGGTGGCAAATGCATCTCGACCATCGCCGCCGCCACGAAGACCTGCAGAATCACTATTCCAAGCGCCGTCCAGGCCGCATTGCGGATGGCGCGAGCCTCACCGCGCTTGCGGACACCGATGACGATTCCGATCAGATGGCCGAGCAGCATGAACGCGAGTATCCGGTGCGTCACCTGGATGTAGAGTGGAGCGCCGCCCATGGTGATTGCCCTGCACCACGGAAACCCCAGGCACGCGACCGCCGCGCCGGGCGTGTTGGCGGTGAGTGCACCGAATACGAGTATTAGAAACGTGAGTCCGGCAGCCGCTATGCCCGAACGCATGGTTCGCTGGTAGCGAGCGGGGACGGTGGCGGCGCCGAAGCCGCCGGCGCGCACGACGACGATCACGAGCACGGCCAGCAGCGACATCGCGATCGTTATGTGCGTGACAACCACCAATGGATTCAGCGCCATCTTGACCGTGACAGCGCCGAAGAGCGCGGCGACGATCACGAGCAGGATCGCGAGCAGGGAAGGACGAAGCACGCCCCCGCGTCCGCCCACGCCGGGCTCGTTGCGCTTGAGCCACGCCGCGGCAACCAGCGCGACGATCGCGAGCGTCAGCGCTCCGGCTCCGTAACGGTGCGAGATCTCGACGAGAAGACTCGGCCCGCTGTGGGCGGGCGTGAACGATCCGTAGCAATCCGGCCAGTGATCGCCGCAACCCATTCCGGAACCCGTGATCCGCACGATCGCTCCGAACACCACCTGCGCGAACCCGATGACGAGCGCGAGGTAGCCAAGTCTCCTCATGGTCACCATCTCAGCTGCGCGGTGGTGCCGACGGTACAGAAGGCAACTGCATCGAGTGACGCATGCCGGAGTGATCCATCGTCTGCATGTGGCTCTGGCGAGCCTCGATTCTCTGCCAGGTAGCAACCAGCACGGCACAGAGGGCGAGCGCCGGAATGACCGCCCACGCAAGCTCGCCACTTCGTGACGAGACTGGAACCAGCTCCGATCTGTTCCCGGGCTGCGCCGCAAAGGTGGATCGCAGTATGACGACTTCGGCAATCAGACATGCAACCGCGGCGATCCAGAAGATTGTCTCAGCCAGCGGCTGATTCATTGGCGAGAATTGAAGTGTGCGGGGACGCGCGGAAAAAAATTCGCCGCGCACATAAAGCTACTCGCGAATCCAGGTGCTTTGCACTAGCGTATGCGAATGACCGACCCGATCCCCGCTGATTCTTCCTTGCGACCGGCGGCGACGGACTCGACGTTCGCGCGCGCCTCATCCCTTCCACGCCGGCTCGGATTGTGGAGCGCGGTAGCGGTTCTCGTCGGCTCGACGATCGGCTCTGGAATCTTTCGCTCGCCGGCCGGCATCGCGGACAAGCTTCCCGGTCCGCTCCCGCTGCTCGCGATCTGGCTGACCGGCGGTCTCTTCGCGCTCTGCGGGGCGCTGACGCTCGCAGAAGTGGCGGGAGTATTCCCGCGCACCGGCGGAGTGTACGTCTTCATTCGCGAGTCGTGGGGACGGCTGCCTGCCTTTCTCTTCGGCTGGTCCGAGCTCGTCATCATTCGCGCGGCAGCGCTCGGCGCCATCTCCACCACGTTCTCGGAATACCTGCTCCGCGTCCTCGGCCACGATCCGAGGGTCGAACCCTACAGCAGGTACGTTCACTACATCGCGGCCGCCGCGATCCTCATGACGGCGACGTTCAACTACGTGGGCATCAAGTGGGGCTCGCTGGTGCAGAACGTCACGACGCTGGCCAAGACGGGGGCGCTGCTCCTCATCATCCTCCTCGCTCTCGTGATCGGACTGCCGCAGACGGGCGGCCACTTCACGCCCGCGGTTCCACCGGGAAGCTTTTCGCTCGGGCGCTTTGGGCTCGCGCTCGTGTCGGTGCTCTGGGTCTACGATGGTTGGGCCGACGTTAGCTTCGTCGGCGGGGAGGTGAAGGACCCGGAAAGGAATCTTCCCCGCGTTCTGATCTACGGTACGCTGATAATCATCGCGCTGTATCTGCTTGCGAACCTGGCGTATCTGGCCGTGCTCCCGGTTGAGGAGATTCGGCACTCGAAGCTCGTCGCGGCCGATGTCGCCGACAGATTGATGGGGTCAGCGGGCGTGGCCTTCGTCTCTGTTGCCGTGATGATCTCGACCTTTGGAACGCTCAACGGCTCGGTGATGACCGGCTCGCGGGTTCTCTTCGCCATGGCCGCGGACGGTCTGCTCTTCAAGCCGATAGCGAGGGTGGACCGGAGATTCCAGACTCCAGGGGTGGCGATCTGGCTTGGCGCGACGCTGGGAGTGGTCTTCGTCCTCGCCGGTACGTTCGAGCAGCTCGCCAACACCTTTGTCATCGCGATCGTGCCCTTCTACGCATTGGCTGTCGCGGCAGTCTTCGTCCTTCGTAAACGGGCTGACTATCACCCTCCTTTCAGAGTCCCCGGCTATCCCGTAGTCCCCGCGATCTTCATAGCTGCGACGATACTCCTCCTCGGGAATGCGATCCTCGATCCAAGTAGCCGGGTTGCAACGCTCGGTGTGCTGGGAGTGATATTTGTGGGAATCCCAATCTATTACGCGACGCGCCCGAGTCGCGGGTCGCCATCGGTGAGCAACTCCGCCAACTCTGATTCTTCCCTTTGAAATTCCGTAGCTTTGGGCCCGGATAGCTTGCTTGCAGCCATATACACCCGCTGGTAGTTTAAACGCGTTCGTAGTCCCGCCGCGTTCGCCAAAGCGGAACCGAGATGAACCTGATCGCACCGCGCGATCGGGGCTGGTTCCTGGCTGGATCCTGCCTCCTTTTTTCGGTCGTTCACCCGCAACGGTGCAGTCATGTCACGACCCGAAGCTCGTTCGCATAGGAGTCCAACCGTATGAATAAGAAGCGTTTGTTGATCACCGCATTTGCACCTTTGCTTCTCTCGCTTTCCTCTTCGTCTCTGGCAGCCCAGGGTGTCACTACCGCGACGATCGCCGCGAGGGTGAGGGATGCCAACGGTAATCCCCGCGCCGGAATACGCGTGATTGCGGTGCACCAGCCTTCGGGAACCGTGTACCAGGGCAGAACTCGCGAGGACGGCAGAGCGACACTCCCCGGAATGAGAATAGGTGGTCCGTACACCGTCACTGCTTCCGGAATCGGCTTCGAAAGTCAGACGCAACCGAACGTGTTTCTTACGCTCGGTCAGACATCCGATCTGCAGTTCGTGGTGCGCGATGCTGCCGTCCAAATTCAGGAGGTGACGGTTACGGGCGCGGTAGGCGCTGAAAGGATCATGAATTCTTCCCGAACAGGTGCTGCGACGACGGTCAGCAGAGAGGCGCTGGCGACACTTCCCACGATTACCGGAAAGCTGGAATCAATCGTCCGTCTGACTCCACAATTCGGCGGGTGTTCTGTGGGTTCAGGGTGCACCATGGCTGGTCAGGACGGCCGCATGAACAACATCAGCGT
>JAYWBE010000375.1:0-10758 GCA_043781715.1 Gemmatimonadaceae bacterium | reverse complement strand
CTGGCACATTCGCGCGAGTCGCTCCACAGTTTGTGGTGCCACGCGCCGCGCCTGACCAGCTGACGATCACATGGGTCGGACACACGAGCTTCCTGATCCAGGTCGCGGGGCTCAACATTCTCATCGACCCCATCTGGAGCGAGCGCGCTTCGCCGGTTCAGTTCATCGGGCCTCGACGCTGGGTCCCGGCGGCTGTGGAGTTCGACCGCTTGCCCCCGATCGACGCCGTAGTGCTCTCGCACGACCACTACGATCACCTCGATGCCGTGACCATCTCACGAATCGCCCGGCGTTATCCCGCGGCAGTATGGTACGCGCCGCTGGGGGTAGGCGGGTTTTTACGGCAACGCGGAGCACGCGAGGTTACGGAACGAGATTGGTGGCAGGAGAGTGCGATTGGAACGCTGCGCCTGACTTGCGTTCCAGCTCAGCATTTCTCCGGCAGAACTCTGGGCAAGCGCAACAACACTCTCTGGTGCGGGTGGACGTTCCGTTCTCCGCTTCAGGCGCTGCTTTTCGCTGGGGACACCGCCCTTCATCCCGAATTCGGGGCCATCGCCAAGCGCTGTGGACCGTTCGATGTGGCGATCCTGCCGATTGGAGCCTACGAGCCTCGATGGTTCATGGGCTCGGTCCATATGAATCCTGAAGACTGCATGAAGGCGGTCGCCCAATTGTCGGCGGCACAGAGCGGCAGACGTATTGTAATGGCCGCCGCGCATTGGGGAACGTTCAAGCTCACCGACGAGCCAATGGACGAGCCGCCCGCGAAGATGCGCGAGCAATGGCGGGCATCCGGTCTCGACACCAACGATCTCTGGATCATGCGACATGGCGAGACGCGCACAATCCGTTAATCACTGCGCGTGGTCAAGATTCATGCTTGCACGTGATAGGGAATGTGGCAGCTTTGTTGTGCGCGAATCTTGCTATCCGTTCTACGAACCCTCCTACGCGGAGCATTCCCATGGCTGCAGCCAAGAAGTCCAGTCGTTCAAAGAGTGGTAGAAAGAGGTCGCGGTCCGGATCCTCCGGACGTAAACGTGGAGGTGCAAAGAAGCGCGCCACCAAACGAAGCTCCGGAAGTGCGCGCAAGTCGCCGCGCCGCGGCGGGCGGAAATCCTCGGCCAAGCGCAAAAGCAGCGGACGCAAAGCCTCGAAGCGGAAGTCGGGCAGTCGTGCTTCCGGACGAAAGGGGGGAGCACGCAAGAGCAGCGGCCGTAGCCGTTCTCGTCGCAAATCGCAGTCTCCCGTTGCTCGCGTGAAGCGCGTTGCCAGCGGGGTCGTTCACCAGGCTGCAGACTTGGGCGAGCGCGCCGTCGACACCGTTACTGAGTTCGTCCAGGACCGCTTCTAGCTCCAGGGTCGTTCGACAGCCGCTCTGCTAACCGGCGGCGGCTGTCGCGCTACGGCTGTCGTGTGCCCGCAGCCACTTCTCAACTTCGCTGAATACGCGCTCGCGGCCATAGTCGACAGTGATGATGTGTCCCGCGCCTTCGGTCCAGACGAGTTTTTTTTCTTTCGCCCCGAGTTCCTCAAGGGCAAATTCCGCGACTTCGGGGGAGACGCGCGGGTCTTCCCGCGACTGCACAATCAAGGTCGGAGCGGTCACTCCGGGAAGAGATTTCCTCGCGCGAGTCATCACCTTCGAGAGCTCGAAGAGCGCGCGCCCAGTTACAGCGCCGTAAGCGAGGTTTTTTTCGCGCTCGATTGGATCATGAATCGAGCGGGGATTCCTCCCGTTTAATTCTCCAGCCAGTCCTCCCCAAAGCCAGTGCGTTGCCGCCGCGAGGCGGAGCAGCCGTGACATGCCCAGATAAGGCGCGATTAGAATCAGAGCTGAAATATCCCCGACCTCCGCGGCAAGCAGAACACCGAGCGCTCCGCCCATCGAGAGTCCAACGACGCTAACCGCGTTGTTCCGGACGCGCATCTCGAGGAGGGAGCTTCTGGCCGCATCGATCCATTCGTCGGCGCGGGATCGAGTGAAGGCGTCCATGGTACGTCCGTGCCCCGGCAGAAGCGGGACGAGTACGCCGTACCCCGCCTTGTGTAACCTCCGGGCAAGCAGGGAGAGCGTCTGCGGAGTGTCTCCAAAACCATGCAGGAGGAGGACTCCGTATGAGCCCTCCTCCTGCATGTCAATCGTTTCAGCCCCTTGCCGTACGGCGGCTGCGTCAGCGTCTCGCCGATCGACCATTCATCCTCATTGCCGGGACATCTCTCTCGCAATGGGAACCGCGGAATCTCCGTTCCCGTTCTCGCCGAATGAGGACGTCAGTGAACCGGGCTCGATCAGGAAAGTCATGCCTTTTCTCTCCGCGATTCCAGCCGAGACCAGGCGGCTCAGCGCCAGAGCGATCGATTCTCTCGTGGCACCGACCATCTCGCAGAGCAATCGATGATGGGTGCTCTCCAGCTTGAGGCGGCCGTCGGATGTCGTGAAGCTGCGGTCGGTGCTGAGATGCGTCAGCGTGGATATCAGACGCTGATCGACGTTCAGGGCCGCCAGCTCGTGAAGTTTCTCGAGCAGATAGGCTCGCTCCGACATTATCTGAGACAGCAGCGGAATCGTCTGAGCTGGACGCTCCCTCACGAAGGCGCGGAACTGCGCTCCGCTCAGAAACATGGTTTTCGTTTCTTCCGACGCGTTCGCGTCGGTGACGTAGTGACTGTTGGGAGACAGTCCCTCGCTTCCAAATGTCTGTCCCGCGGTGGCGATGACAGGAACGAATCCACGTCCGACCTTAATCTTGTTGCGCAGAATGATGTGGCCGTCGAGAACGATGAAGACGCCGTCAGCCGGAACGCCGCGCTGATAGAGTTGAAATCCGGCGGGCCAGCTTGCCTTCGCGCCGTATGCGCCGATGGGCGTGACTTCTTCGGAAGTGAGACGTGAGGCCCGCACTCCTGCTTGCCCGTTTCTCGCCTGACTGTCTTTCATTTCGTTTCTCGTCGAGCGGTCATCGACGCAATGTCCGGGCCCGGACAAGACGAGTGATGATTTCGCGTTTCAGGTTTTCCTTAGCAATTCCGTCGCCATCTGCAACGCACGCGTCGCAGCATCAAAACGTCGGGCAAGATCTGTCAGTTCTTGCCCGACAGCAGTTTGGTCACCAAGCCGGATCGCCTCATTCACCGAGGGCAAGACCATTGTGGAATAGCCGTTGTTCTCGTCGGCGGCGTAAATAAGGTTTCTGAACCAGGGTCGAGTCACAAGGCCCTGTGGTCTTGTAAGCTGGCGTTCTACTTCGAGCAGACTCGCATTGACCTGCTTCGCGGTTTCCGGTGCCAGCTGAGCAGTAAGGGCTCGGTCCCGCCCGACATTGAATGCCACCGCCGCATCCTCCATTCTCCCGATTGCGGTGGTCAGTCCGACGGCGGAGATTTTCCAGCGCTTGCCGGCAATTGCCTGGTCAACCTGCGAGCCGAAGCGTCGTATCGTCCGCGCGAATTCCACGTAGTCGTACGGCAGGATATCGGCGTTCGCAATACGCAGCAGCGTCGCAGCTCCGATACGCGCGGTGGTCGCGTGAACCTCGAAGTTTGGGTCGCCGAACTTCGACATCCAATGATACGAATCGTACGCCGAGTGATAGACGCCTGTTGGTCCGCCGAAACCCCAGTCGGCGATGGGAATGCCCAGATGATTGTAGAACCCGGCGAAGTCGGAGCCACCACCCGGATCGCCCATTTGCGGCTCGAGTGAATCCGCCGCAAGATTGGCGCGTTTCCTCCACACATCGTACACACTGCCCTGGCGGCTCGGATCAGGAACCTCCTTCGCGACATCCCGCAGCAGCGCGCGAAGTGATGGCGATCCCCCGCCGCTGAAGTTCGGGCCCTGCGCCACGTCATCCTGGTTGAGATAGGCGACGGCACTCCTGCTCAGTCGCAGTGAATCGTCTTCCACGTACTCCGTGGATCCGAGTAATCCCCACTCTTCCGCGTCCCACGTCGCGAACACTATTGTGCGCTTCGGTCGCTTCCCCGCCTTCGCCTGCTCCGCGATCGCGCGCGCCGCTTCCAGCACGCTCACGGTGCCACTCACGTTGTCCGCCGCCCCCGGTCCCCACGCATCGCGGTGCCCGCCAATCATCACGATTTCATCCGGGAATTCGCTTCCGCGGACAATCCCGAATGTGTCCCAGATTTCCTTGTAAGGATTCGTCGTGGCATCTGTCGTCACCGCCATCCGCGCTTGCACAGGGCCGGGTCCGACGTGGTATCGGAAAGCCAGGCCGCCCTGCCACGGTTGCGGGATTGATTTGCCCATTAGCCCGCGAAGAAGCTCGGTGGCGTTTCCGTAAGAGATGGGCAGCACCGGAATGTGAGGTACGTCCATCTGCGACAGAGGGATTCGCTTCGCGTTGGTCGTACTGGGATATCCCGGCGTGCTCGGATCGCCATCCGGGTTCATGACGCTTCCGCGCTGGATTCCCTGCGACGGCCTCATCGGACCGACGGGATATACATCTCCGCGCACATAGCCATCGTCGGCGGGATCGCTGTAGATCATCAGCCCGACCGCTCCATGCTTCTCGGCCTCCCGAGCCTTGATGCCGCGATACGACCGGCCATAACGTGCGATCGCGATCTTTCCCTTCACCGAGACGCCCATTGAGTCGAGCTGCGCGTAGTCCTCGATCAGCCCATAGTTCACGTACACTACTTCACCACGCACATCTCCGGCTGCCCCATACCCGTTGAAGGGCATCACCTGCGGAAAGGCAACCGATGTCGTGTCCTCGGGAATTGGGCCTTCCTGCAGATTCAGCTCGATCAGATCAGGCGTGATTCGCCATACTCGCGTGCTCAGCGGATGCGGCATCCATACGCTGTATGAGCGCACTTCCGTCTCCAGACCCCAGGATTTCATCTGACTCACCACGTAATCGCGGGTTCGCGCCTGCGCCGGCGTTCCGGCCATGTGAGGCTGGAATGAAAGAAATTTTGAGTGCGCGGACGCGCTCGACGGTGATGGGCGGCTGATGACATCGGCTTCCGCGGCGCGTTCGGCCGTTGCCGATTGGGGCGAGTATCCGGGAGTAGTCTGCGCGTGGAGCGGAAGTGCAAACACGAGCGTTATCGAGAGCGCGAGTTGTCTGTTCATTCCCTGCAGATCCTTTGTTTTGGGCTCAGTGCCGTTGAAGGAGCAGTGCTATTCGTCCAGTTGTTCGAGCGCGGCGGATATGGCTTCACGAAGTCTTGCTTCGCCCTCCACTCCCGGAGCGACACCGCTCGCGAGTGAATTGAACTTGGACAACATCTCTGCTTCCACGAATTTATCGGGGTGCCGCACTCCCAGCGACTCCAGAGAGCGAACCGCTAAACGGCGAAGGAGTGACAGAGTTGAGGTATCCAGCTCCGCCAACGGTCGCGGATCGGCGGGCGTTGCCACCAATGCACGGTCCCGCTTGCGCCTTGGGGCGTCGAGAAGAGACGAGATCGATCCCAGCTTTACGACGAAGGACCCCGGTGTATGCTCCCGCCATTCAGTTACGACACCACGTCTTCGTAGTGCCGGCAAGAGCGCGACGATCGCCGCGCGCACGGCGGAGACTCCCCCGGGACTCTGGTTGCCGCGCCCGGTTATCAGCAGAACTTCGCTCGTCCGGCTGACCTGTCGCTCGCGCAACCATGCTTCGGCACGATGGCGCGCATCCGCGGCAGTCGGCAGCGACTCCCGAAGATTCAGGATGTTCTTCGCCCCGAACTCGGCCTCGTCGAAAGCCTTCCAGACGGGATGGAGGGAGACCCTACCGGATCGCATTCTGAAGTATATGACCGTCCAGTTTTTCCTGCGGTGTTGCACGTACGATCGCCGCTAGAGTGGGGGCCATGTCTACCACCCTCGCAAATTCCGCATAGCGTCCAGGTCTGATGTCATTCCCGTAGAAAATGATCGGGACATGCGCGTCCGAGTCGTTGGGGCTTCCGTGCTGCGCCTGGTAGCTGCCCAGCCAATAGTTGTAAGGCGTCAGCGTCACCACCAGAGCCACCTTGCCCTCGTCGGCAAACATGTGCAACCATCTGCGCGCGACTCTGTCATTCACCGTGTCGGCCCGCGCCAGCTCTGAAATCCTGTCGGCGCGCGCAACCCCCGGCACACGAAGAAAGTCGGCGCGCAGCGCGCGCAGGAGGGAATCCTGATTGATCTTTGCTTTCGCCAGAGCCGGCCGGTCCAACTCCAACACACCACCGTCGAACGAAAAACCATTACCGTTGTAGGCGCCAAAGACGTAGTTCAGTCCGTAGCCCGGCACCCCAGCTTCAGAAAGCGAGTTGCTGAGTCGTTGCAGAACCGGCCGCACGTTGACGCGGATCGCTCCGGTGTTTGGATCGTGCGCGTGAACTTCCGGAAACGGCGTAAGACCGTGATCCGCCGTAAGAGCGATGACGACTTCGTTCTGATTTCGAATGCGGAAGAGTGAATCCAGGAACGCGCCCAGCGATCGATCGAGACGAAGTATCTGATCGTGCAGCTCTCGGGAATCGGGCCCATAGCGGTGACCAACCGCGTCGGTCGTCGATAACGAGATCGCCAGCACATCGGTCTGCGGACCCGTGCCGAGCTCGAGCGCATTGACGCCGGCGAGCGCGAAATCGAGCGTCAGCTCGTCCATCCATGGAAACTCCGTGAGGAATCGCGCGGCCGAATCAGGTGAACCGGGCTCGTCATGCGGAAACAGGAATCCGGCCCCACCAGACTCTATTGGAACGCTGTCCGGTTCGGAGTACGCGTTCTGCGGTAGCAGCAGCTGCCACGCGCGCCCGGCGAAGCTCGCGGGGAGCATACGCGCATTGAAAGCCTTCACCCAGTTGGGAAGTGCAGGACCGTAGTACGTGCTTGTCGTGAAGCTTCCGTTCGAGGAGTACCAGAAGACAGGCTGTTTCGACCTTCCGATCGGAAGAATCGCGGCTCGGTCCTTTCTCGATACCGAGAGCACGCGAGTGCGCGGAGCTTTTGCGATGAGCCAGTCGGTGAGCGTGCTGCCACGAAAGCGAAATGGCGATGCTCCGGAACCGGGTGCATCGATGAGCGTGACCGTAGTGTCATTCACGCCAGCGGCATTTGCGGAGATACCGGTGTGAACCGGAAAACGACCCGACATCGTCGCGGAATGACCGGGTGCCGTTTCTGTTATCGCATGATCCTGAAATGCGTTCGTGAAAACGGCGCCATCTCTATAGAGTTTGCCCAGTCCGCCCGTGAGCTGCGGCTCGAAGCGAGACAGATAGTCCGGCCGCATCGCGTCAATCGTGATGAACAGCACGAGCTTGGGCCTGGAAGTGCCAGGGGCCTGAGAGCGCGCGGGTGTTGCGATCTGCATAGCCAGTGCGATTGGCAGCAGAATGCTTATTAGGCGCCGAGGCATTAGTGCCTTCTTGTGAGCCTGTGTTTTCTTACTTGCACTGCGCGGGCGCGCCGGCGGGGAGTCCAAACGCCGTCGTGACAGCTATTCTCCAGCCTTCGGTCGTCTTCACGAAGATTCGCTCGGAGATGCCGCTCGAGGTCGTGTCCTTCTGCGTCACTGTGTAACAATAAGTCCCGTACACGACTCCGGGGGCAATTGGCAGCACGCGCAGATTCCGGGCGACGAGGGTGTCGGGCCATGTCGAATCGCGGCGTGCACTCCAGCCCTCGTACCCGAGCTCCAACCCCGCTGGCCCGTTCCGTCCCAGTACGCTCGTGTGAAGATAGGTGGCGAGATACCGCGCGCGGTCACGTTTGTGTATCGCGTCTATGTTCTCTTCGAACACACGCCGCGCCTCGACCGTGTCGGACGTGCTCGACAACGATGGTGACGGATCGTTATTGGCCGGCGTGGGCGCGCACCCTAGTGCTACGAGCAAGGCGACGAGCCGGCCAGACGAGAATCTCGTCGATGCCATGCATCTCTTGCGGAAAATGTCCCCGCAATCTTAACCGGAGACGCCACGATTGGCGACTCCGGCTTCAGCTACTAGCCGATGATTCTCTCGAGGATCTGCACTCCGCGCATCAGATCGTCCCGATCCATCACGAGCGGCGGAAGGATGCGGAGTGTGTGTTCTCCGGCTGTAAGCGCGAGCAGACCTTCGTCCCACCCGCGCTTCACGATCTCGTTCGCTGATTCGACCACATCGAGACCCCAGATATAACCGGTTCCACGGATCGCCCGCACCTTTCTGGAGCGCCGAGCGGCCGCATCGAGCTGCTCCCCGAGCCATGAGCCGTTTTCACGAACGGCTCTCAGCAGAGATGGATCCGAGAGCCGATCGACGACGTACCCGGCAACCGCGGCTACGAAAGGTCCGCCGCCGAAGGTGGTTCCGTGATCTCCCGGCTGGATCGTCGCTCCGATTTCCTCTGACAGGAGAACCGCGCCCATCGGCAACCCGCCCGCCAAAGGCTTGGCAAGCGTCAGCATGTCCGGCACGACTCCAACATTCTCGTACGCGAAAAAGTGTCCGGTGCGTCCGAGCCCGCATTGAATCTCGTCGAATATGAGAGCTACCTCGCGCTCGGCGGTCATCGCCCGAATGCGGCGAAGAAATTCGGAATCGAGCACGCGCACTCCGCCCTCACCCTGGATCGGCTCGATGATTACCGCGGCGACGGTTTCTCCATCGAGGGCGGTATCGAGATCACGGAGGTCGCGTTCGCAGATGGAAACTCCGCCGGCAAGCGGGCGGAATGGCGCGCGATACGACGGACGATCGGTCGCGGCAAGTGAGGCGAAGAGCCTGCCGTGAAAGCTTCCACGCAGAGCAATGATCTCGACCTTCGCATCGGTGCCGATCTTCCGGGCCCACCGTCTCGCAAACTTGAACGCGCCCTCGTTCGCCTCCGCCCCTGAGTTGCAGAAAAATACCTGCGAGGCGAATGAGCGCTCGACGAGCTTGGCGGCTAGCTGCTGACCTGCCGCGGTTTGATAGAGGTTCGATGTGTGGATCAGGCCTGTGCTCAGCGCCTCGCTGATCACCTGCGCAACCCCCGCATCTCCATAGCCAAGCGCATTCACTGCGATTCCACTGGCAAAATCGAGATATCGCTTGCCGTCGGAGTCGATCAGCTCTACGCCTTCTCCCCTCACAAGCTGCATCGGTGCGCGCTTGTAGGTCGGAAGGAGGGCAGATGCCTCCGAAGAAGAAACGGTCATGACTTCCTCTTCGAGTGGGAGAGTGACGGCGGTCATAGGGCAACGCTCCGAGATTGAGTGATGAAAGTGCCGCGTTCGCCATCGCTGAGACCGGCCAGACCGCAGATTCTCACACGGGCAACTCCGGCAGTGAGTGCGGCTTCAGCCGACTCAAGCTTGGCCGCCATCCCGCCGACTGCGATGCCATTTGCAGCCAGCTCGCGGGCGGTTTTGGTGCTCAAACTCGAAACGACTTCGCCCTCACCATCGCGAACACCTTCGACATCGGCGATCAGGAGTAGCTCGTCCGCCTCTAGCGCGGCGGCAATGGCGGCGGCGGCATCGTCACCATTTACGTTGAGCGCGCCGCCATTCGGGCTGGTCGCGTTGTATCCAACCGGAGAAATCAGGGGCAAAAGACCCGCGTTTAGTAGGGTGCGAAGCAGAGCCACATTTACAGTGACGGGTTGACCCGCGAATCCGAGAGACGCCGCGTCGATCAGCTCCGCGCCGATCAGAGCACCATCTTCTCCCGATATGCCCACCGCGGACAGACCGGCAGCAACCATGGCATTCACGAGTCGCTTGTTCACGACGCCTGAGAGCACCATGCGGAGGAGCTCGAGATCTCCCTCTGACGTGACACGCCGTCCGCCGACGAATGCCGGTTCCCTTCCCAGAGCGCGCTGCATTGCGGACACCTCGTCACCGCCGCCGTGGACCACGCAAAGCTCTCCCGGACCAGCATTCCACGCCTCGCGAAGGATAATTGGCAGGCACGGATCGGCCTGAGCCCGTCCCCCGATTTTCACGACCCGCATTATGCCGGCAACCCCGCCTGCTCACTCAGGCCCAGGAGAACGTTCGCATTTTGCAGCGCCTGTCCCGCAGCACCTTTCACCAGGTTGTCGATCGCCGAAATAATGACTAGCGTGGGTTGGCGCAGGTTTGCTGCCTTGGCAATGCTCACTCGCACGACGTTGCGGCGCACGACGTCGCGGAGCGACGGCGGCTGGTCTGCGACCTCGATGAAGGGTTCCCCGCGATAACAATCGCGCCAGAGTGCGGATGGATCTTCTGCGTACTCGTTCACCGGCACGGTGATCGTCGCAAGAATTCCGCGAGCGACCGGAAGCAGGTGAGGCGTGAACAGTATGTCATTGTTCCTGCCACCCAGCTCTTTCGCAACCGTCTGCATCTCGGCAATGTGCCTGTGCTCATTCCCAACGGCGTAAGCGCGGAAGTTCTCCGCAACCTCAGCGAACAGCAGATCGGGACGAGCGGAATAGCCGGCGCCGGTAACGCCACTGGCAGCCGATATATTTATGGTAGCCCCCGGGACTACCCAGCCTTCCTTGAGCAGTGGCGCGATCGCGAGCAGAATGGCAGTCGGGTAGCAACCAGGGTTCGCCACGATCTCCGCCCCCGGAATTTTCGCGCGCATCAGCTCGGTAAGACCATACGGCGCTTCCGTTTGATTGATTCCAGCGCTTGTCCCCGGCCTGAAATCGGATGAGAGATCTACCACCCGTGCTCCGGTCGCGCGTGCGTTTCCGACCCACTTGGCAGATGCACCGTGCGGAAGTGCGGTGAAGACAACCTCCGCCTTGTTCAAGGGCGCGTCCTCTGTGGC